>PXQM01000055.1:5339-11648 GCA_003021325.1 Halobacteriales archaeon QH_10_70_21 | reverse complement strand
CGAGCGGGCGTTCCAGGCGTGGGTCCAGCCGCTCGGCGCGGCGACGGACGACACCAGCGGAGCGGTGCTCCTGGCCGTCGACATCACCGGGCGACGGGACCACGAGGCGGAGCTCGAGAAGCGCAACGAGCGGCTCAAGCGCGTCGCCAGCGTCATCTCCCACGACCTCCGCGGCCCGCTACAGATCGCACAGGGTCACCTCGAGCTGGCCCAGGAGACCGGCGAGGCGGCGTCCTTCGAGCGCGCCAGGGAGGCCCAGGGACGTATCGGGACCATCATCGAGGACGTGCTGACGCTGGCCCGGACCGGGCAGATGATAACCGAGACCGAGCGGACCGAACTCGACGACATCGCCCGCGAGGCCTGGAAGACCGTCGACACCTCGAGCATCACGCTGGTCGTCGACGGCAACTGCGAGATGGACGCCGCGCCCGCCCGGCTCCGACAGCTCTTCGAGAGCCTGTTCCGGAACGCCGTCGCCCACGGCGCCACGGACGATGCCTCGGACGCAGCGGGGTCCGGGGTGACCGTCACCGTCGGCTCCATCGAGGTGATGCCGACGTCGACCCGGGCCACGACCGACGCCGTGCGAGGGTTCTACGTCGCCGACGACGGGGTCGGGATGCCCGAGGCGGAGCGCGACGAGTCCTCGAGTGGGGTTCACGACCACGACCGACGGAACGGGGTTCGGCCTGGCGATAGTCAGCCAGACCG
Source organism: Halobacteriales archaeon QH_10_70_21 (assembly GCA_003021325.1). The sequence goes on along the minus strand of PXQM01000055.1, from coordinate 10,934 downwards.
CGGCGGTCCACGGCTGGGAGGTCTCGGTGACCGAGAGCTACCAGGGCGGCGCATGCTTCGAGTGTACCGGGCCGGACTTCCGGCAGGCCCGGTGACCGACCGGCGCTGCCGCGGCGCGGTCGGGGGTACCGCGGCCGCACGCCCCGGCTGCCGCCGTGCGCCCGACCGTCGACCGCCGCCCGCCACGTCGTGTGAACCCGTGGCAAGACCTGTTTCGAAACTTATTTATTCACTACCGAGTAATTTTCTAACGTAGAGATGGTACCAGCATTCGTCCCTATCAAGCGACTGGAGAACCGCCAGAAGAATGACGAAGACGCTCGGACCGCGTAGAGCGGTCGACTCTTCTCGCCGTTCGTGACGCTCAGTCGAGCCCGGCCAGCCGGTGCATCGCGTAGGCGGTCCTGAGCATCTCCGCGGCGTCGCCTCTGTCGAAGACGAGTTCGTCCGTGGCCAGCACGTGCTCGAGGACGTCCTGCGAGGCGTGGTCGGGGGCGGCGCCGATGCCAGCGTCGTTCTCCTCGGCCCACCGCATTATCCGGAGGTCGGTCTTCGAGTCGCCCATCACCAGCGCGAAGGGGTCGTCGATGCCGAGCACCGAGAGGGCGGCCTCGACGCCGACGACCTTGTTCAGCTCCAGCGAGCCGATTTCGGCCGCGTCGGCCTCGTAGTAGGCGACGTCGGTGCGCTCGAAGACGTCACGGAGCGCATCGGGGACCTCCTCTTCGGTGACGGCCGGCTGCTCACCCCGGGACTCGAGGACGCCGCGTATCTCCGGGTCCGCCGCCGCGTAGTACGCCCGGGCGTACCCCTCGACGTCCGCGTCGGCCTCGAGGGCCTTGAGGATGCTCTCCTCGAGCAGGTCGAGCAGGTAGACGAGTCCCTCGTCGATGACAGCCCGGGCGCGGTCGCTGCCGTGCTCGAAGTTCGGCTTCAGCGTGACGTTGAACTCGTTGCCCTGGAGGTGGGCCCCCTCCCGGATGCCCTCGGGGGCGTCGGGGATGACCCGCGAGCGGATGTGGCCGAAGACGTCCCGTATCTCCTCGTCGAGGTCCTCGTAGAGCAGTCGCTTGGTGTCGGCGCCGTGGCCGGGCGTGAACACGCTCGTGCCGGCCTCGTAGACGATGCTCACGTCGCCGGAGTGGACCACCTCGTTGCCGAGTCCCTGGATGAGAAAGCCCTTGACGTTCTCCAGCGTCTGGCCGGTGCAGATGACGATGGGGACGCCCTCCTCGTGGAACCGGGTCAGCAGGTGGAGCGTCTCGCGGGGAATCTCGTTGTCGGTGTTGCCCGCAGAGCGCAGCGTCTCGTCGACGTCCAGCACGAGGACGTTCACGCCACGGTCGTACTTCGTGTAGAGGTCCAGCCCGGTGAAGGCCTGCTCGCGGGAGGCCAGCGCAGCCAGCGCGGCGAACGTCTCGCCGACGCGGGGGAACGCCGACCGGATTTCGTCCTTGCGGGCCTCGAGCTCCTCGTTCGCCGTCCCCCAGTGGTCGAGGGCGACCGGCGAGTCGACCGGCGGGAACAGGTCGACAAAGTCCTGGTACTCCCGGAGCGTCTCGGTGTCGAACTCGTCGTAGAGCCGGTACAGCAGGTCGTATCGTTCCATGGTCGTCGGAGGTGCGGTGCTCATATAGGTTCTGGCGTCCGACTGCCAAACTATTTACTCGGTTTCCGATAAATATTTTTTCGTTCGTCCCGTCGGGCCCCTATGGACGCCATCGGAATCGAACGCGGCGGCGGCGAACCGCGGCTGCTCGACGTGCCGAACCCGGAGCCCGGGCCGGGGGAGGCGCTCGTGCGGACGCTTCGCGTCGGCGTCGACGGGACGGACCACGAAATCATCGCGGGCAACCACGGCCGGCCGCCGGACGGCGAGGGATACCTCGTGGTGGGTCACGAGGCCGTCGGCGTCGTCGAGGAGCCCAACGGGACGCGCTTCGAGCGCGGCGACGTCGTCTCGCCGACCGTCCGGCGCCCGCCCGCCGACGGGACGAACCGGTACTTCGAGCGCGGCGAGCCGGAGATGGCCCCGCCGGACGCCACCCTCGAGCGGGGCATCATCGGCGCCCACGGCTTCATGAGCGAGTACTTCACCAGCCCCGGGGAGTACCTGGTTCCCGTGCCGTCGAACCTCGCCCGTCACGGGTTCCTGCTCGAGCCGATGAGCATCGCGGAGAAGGCCCTGGAGATGGCCACGGCCGCGCGGTCGTCGTTCGACTGGGAGCCGTCGTCGGCGCTCGTGCTCGGCAACGGCTCGCTGGGGCTGTTGACGGTCGCGATGCTGGTCGAGGACGTGGACGTGTACTGCCTGGGACGGCGCGACCGCCCCGACCCGACCATCGACATCATCGAGGGGCTGGGGGCGACCTACGTCGACTCCCGGGAGACGCCGGTTCCGGAGGTGCCCGCCGCCCACGAACCGATGGACCTGGTGTACGAGGCGACCGGCTACGCGCCGCACGCCTTCGAGGCGGTCGAGGCGCTGGCGCCCAACGGCGTTGCGGCGCTGCTCGGCGTCCCGGGGCCCTCGACGTTCGAGATCGACGGTGGCCGGCTCCACGAGGAGATGGTCCTCGAGAACAAGGCGCTGGTCGGCAGCGTCAACTCCGGCGCGCGGCACTTCGAGGCCGCAATCGACCGACTCCGGCGCCTCCCGGGGTGGTTCATCGACGAATACGTCACCCGCATCGCCCCCTACAGGGAGTTCGAGCCGGCGTTCCGCCAGGGGACAACTACCATAAAGACGGCCGTCGAATTCGGTAGGTATGAAGAACGTTGACGACCTCATCGAGGGCGCCCGCGAGCTCTCGGAGCGGGGGTTCTCGAAGGGCGAGATCGCCGACGAACTGAACGTCTCCCGCGAGACCGCAAGCTGGCTGGTGGAGCGAAGCGGCGGGACGCCGACGTCCACGTCGCCCGACCCGGAGCCGACGGGCGGTCCCCACGACATCCACGTCGACTGGAGCGCGCTGGGTCGGGACTCCTCGCGGCTCTCCTACGCCGGGCAGGCGATGGCCGACCTCCTCTCGAAGCAGGGCGAGGCCGTCGACCTGACGGTCGGCATCGAGAAGGCGGGCGCGCCGCTGGCAACAGTGGTCGCGCGCGAACTCGACACGGACATCGCGGCCTACGCCCCCCGGAAGCACCAGTGGGAGGAGGGCGACATCGACGAGCTCGAGGGGACCTTCTCGCGGAACTTCGCGGACATCCGCGACCGCGAGTGCTACGTCGTCGACGACACCATCACCAGCGGGACGACGATGCAGGAGACCATCGAGGGCATCCGGGAGCGCGGCGGCGAACCGGTCGCCTGCGTCGTCCTCGTCGACAAGAAGGGCGTCGAGGCGGTCGAGGGCGTCCCGGTCTACTCGCTCATCCAGGCCATCCGGGTCGGCAGCGCCGACTGATGCGGCCGACGTTCCCCCTCGAGCCGCGCTCCGACCGACGCTCGCTCCGGGCGGGGACCCACGCGTCCGCGCCGATTCGGACGGTCACGAAGCTCGGTCCGGCAGTGTCGACGCCGGCTCGCGCCGACGGCCGGCCGTCTCTCCCGGTGACGGAGATGGATAGCCTCTTTAGGCGCGTGGCGTGATAGGCACGACATGACGAGCGACGACCTCCAGGACGGACTCGAGGAGGTAGGGTCGCGGTTCGACTTCGGGGAGTACGAAATCGAGGCGTACCTGGTCGTCCTCGAGCACGGCCGGCTGACGGCCTCCGAAATCGCCGAGAAGACTGACATCCCGCAGCCGCGGGTCTACGACACCGTCAGGAGCCTCTCGGAGAACGGCCTGGTCGAGCTGCGGGAGTCCCGGCCGATGCAGGTGCTCGCGGTCGACCCCGAGGAGGCGTTCTCGGAGGTCCAGTCGACGCTGTCGACGCTCGTGGGCAACCTCGCCGAGCGGTACAGCCGGCCCGCCCGCGAGGCCGAGGCCGTCTCGCTCATCAAGTCGCGCCAGACCATCCTGCGGTACATCGAGGACGTCATCACGACCGCCCAGTACGAGCTCGTGCTGTCGCTGACGCCGGCCCTGCTGGCCCGCTACGAGGACCAGCTCGTGGAGCGGCGCGAGGCCGGCGTCACCATCGAGCTGCTCCTGGCGCCCGCCGTCGACGTCCCCGGCCCGGAGGAGTACGACTACACCCGCGTCGCGACGGAGGTCCGGGCGCGCCGCGGCGTCACGACGCCGGTGGTCGCCGTCGCCGACGGCACCTACTCGGTGTACACGACCCACCAGGGGCTGCAGGCCGACGACGACCGCTACGGGGTCATCTTCAACCGCTCGGAGCTGGGCTTTCTGGTCTCGGGCTTCCTGAACACGGTCGTCTGGACGTCGGCGACCACCCTGGCGGAGACCCGGGGCGACCGCCCGTTCCCCCGCCACTACGCGACCGTCCGGCGCTGCGTCGACGACCTCGACGGGGCCGACGGCGAGTTCTACGCGGCCGTCCGGGGGCGGGACATCGAGACCGGCGACCGGCGGACCGTCCGGGGGGCCGTCGTCGACGTCTCGGTCGGCACCAACCGCGAGACGGCCGCCATCACCCTCCGGACCGACGACGGCGAGGTCGACGTCGGCGGGCAGGTGGCCGCCCTCGAGGACATCGAGGCCTACGAGATCGCCGTCGGGCGCGGCGAGGCGCCGGAGCTGTAACGGGACTCGTCGGCGAGTAAGTCCTACCGTGAGCGCCAGACTTTATTCGCTGGCCGGCGGAAACGTGGTATGTCACTGCACGCGCGGAACGTCGAGCGGGACGTCCGCGAGTTGAGCACGCTGCTCGGGGAGGTGCTGGCCGACCAGGCCTCGCCGGCAGCACTCGAGACGGTCGAATCGGTCCGGACGGGCGCTATCGACTACCGGCGCGGCGACGCCGACTCGCGGGCGGGACTCCGTAGCGAGCTCGCGGGGCTGGACCCGGAGACCCGGGAGGTCGTCGCCCGGGCGTTTACCACCTACTTCGAGCTGACCAACGGCGGCGGCCGGCGCCGACACCGGGACCGTCGAGCAGGTGCTCGACGACGTCCTCATCGAGCCGACGTTCACCGCGCACCCGACCGAGGCGCGGCGCAAGACGGTGAAGGCAAAGCTGCGGTCGGTGGCCGACCACATCGAGGCGCTCGACGAGCGCCGGCTCACCGACCGCGAGCGGGACCGCCTCGAGCACGACCTCGAGTCCGAGGTGACCAGCCTCTGGCAGACGCCACAGATACGCCAGCGCCGTCCAGAGGTGACCGACGAGGCGCTGAACGTCCAGTGGTACCTCGAGAACACGCTCTTCGACGTGGTCGGCGACGTCTACGACGAGCTCGAGGGCGCCCTCTCGGAGCACTACCCCGAGGTCGACGTGCCGAAGCTCTTCGAGTTCCGCTCGTGGGCCGGCAGCGACCGCGACGGCAACCCCTACGTCACGCCTGAGGTGACCGCCGAAACGCTCGAGCGCCAGCGCTCGTCCGTCCTCGAGATGTACCGCGAGGAGCTCAAGCGGCTCTCGGGCGTGCTGAGCCAGGACGACCGCGGGCTGTCGACCGGCGAGCAGTTCGACGAGCGGCTGGCCGCCGACAAGGAGCGGCTGCCGGGGCTCGCCGAGGTG
>PXQM01000055.1:1308-5233 GCA_003021325.1 Halobacteriales archaeon QH_10_70_21 | reverse complement strand
GCCCGGCAGGTCGACACCTTCGGGTTCAACCTCGCCAGCCTCGACCTGCGGGACCACCGGAAGAACCACACCGAGACGGTCGCGGCGGTCTTCGAGGCGGTCGGCGTCGACTACGCAGCGATGGACGAGGCCGAGCGCGTCGAGACGCTGACCGACGCGATACTGCAGCCGGAGCCGGTGGTCGATGTCACCGAGCGGTCGGGCTACGAGGGGGTTCCCGGGCGGGTCCTCCGGCGGTTCGACGCGCTGGCCGACTGGCAGCGCGAGTACGGCGCCGACGCCATCGACACCTACTGCATCTCGATGACCGAGGAGCCGAGCCACGTGCTGGAGGTGCTGTTCCTCGCCGACCAGGCCGGCGTCGTCGAGCTGCCGGGCCACTGCGGGCTCGACGTGGTGCCGCTGCTCGAGACCAAGTCGGCGCTGTCCGGCGCGCGCCGCATCATGGGCACGCTGTTCGAGAACGAGGCCTACGCGGCCGCCCTCGAGGCCCGCGGCGGCCTCCAGGAGGTCATGATCGGCTACTCGGACTCCAACAAGGAGAACGGCTTCCTGGCCGCCAACTGGTCGCTGTACCGCAACCAGAAGCGGCTGGCCGACATCACGAACGACCACGGCATCGAGCTGCGGCTGTTCCACGGCCGCGGCGGCTCCATCTCGCGGGGCGGCGGCTCGATGAACGAGGCGCTGCTCGCGCTGCCGACCGAGACGGTGACCGGCCAGGTCAAGTTCACCGAACAGGGCGAAGCCATCTCGGAGAAGTACGCCAACCCCAGGATAGCCGAGCGGAACCTCGAGCAGATGCTGAACGCACAGCTCCGGGCCAGGTACCGCGCGCTGACGAACGGCGACGGCGGCTCCCCGAACGGCGCCCACGACGCGATGTCGGCCGCCGCGGACGCCGCCCGCGAGGAGTACCGCGACCTCCTCGAGACCGACGGCTTCGTCTCCTACTTCGAGGAGGCCACGCCCATCCGGGTCATCGAGGAGCTCAACCTCGGCTCGCGGCCGGCCTCCCGGTCCGGCGAGCGCAAGGTCGAGGACCTCCGGGCGATCCCGTGGGTGTTCTCCTGGACCCAGGCCCGCTGTATTCTCCCCGGCTGGTACGGCCTCGGCTCCGGGCTGCAGGCGTTCCTCGACGACGGCGGCGACCTCGAGACGCTGCAGCGCTACTACGAGGAGTGGCCGTTCTTCCGGTCGACGCTGGACAACGCCGCGCTCTCGCTGGCCCGGACGGACCTCGAGATCGCCGCCGAGTACGCCGACCTCGCCGCGAACCGCGAGGCGTTCTTCCCCCGCATCGAGGCCGAGTACGAGCGCTCGGTCGACCTCGTCTCGGCGATCACCGGCCGCGACCGGCTGCCGCCCCGGGAGTGGATGACGGAGAACCTCGAGCGCCGCAACCCGTACGTCGACCCGCTGAACCTGCTGCAGGTTCGGCTGCTCGACCGCGAGGAGCTCTCCGACCTGGAGGACCGGACGCTCCGGCTGACCGTCAAGGGCGTCGCCGCGGGCATGAAGTCGACCGGCTGAGCCGGCGGCCGGAGCGAAAGTTACTCGCTCACGAATTAATCCCATCTTTTTATATCTGGCGGCTGAATAGCTGCGCGTATGAGCCTCGAAACGGTCCTGCTCGCGGTCGGGGAGAGCGACAAGGGACGCATCGACCCACTCGCGGAGACAGCGGCGGACATTGCCGGGCCGGCGGGGGCGACGGTGGTGCTGGCGCACGTCTTCACCGGCGAGGAGTACGAGACCGCGCGGTCGGACCTCGACTTCGACCCCGCGAGCGAGGCCACGCCCGACGACGTCGCCAAGCGGTACGCCACCATCCGGAAGCTCGGTAACGCGATGGAGGCGGCCGGCGTCGACTTCACGTGGCACGGTCGCCTGACCGACGACGACGATTCGCAGGGCGAGGTAGTGGTCGACCTCGCGGCGGAGCTGGACGCCGACCTGGTGATCATCGGCGGACGGAAGCGCTCACCGACCGGCAAGGCCGTCTTCGGGTCGACCGCACAGGAGATACTGCTAGAGGCGTCGTGTCCGGTCACGTTCGTTCGCGGCGAGTGAGCGGTCGTCACGGTACGCTGCACGCTCCGCCGCTGCGGTCCCGGGCGAACGTGACGCCCCCGGCGGCACTGCTGTTTCCGCGACTCGTCGGTGAGCGACCGCGCGTGGCCGACTCCCGGCCCGCGCGGTACGGGCCACACGGACCGGACAGCGTTCGGGAGGAGACGCCGCGCCGAAGGGGTCAGGACGCTACGGAACCGACCGTTCGCCGGACCCAGTGGTCGCAGTCACCGCTTCAGCCGCCGCCGGTCGCCGGTGCCGCCCGTCATCGCGCTTGCGAGGGCGCCCTTCAGCACCACGTCGTCGCCGAGCGTCGTCAGCCGTATCTCGGGGACGTTCGAGAAGACCAGCTCCGGGACCCGCTCGCGAAGGTCCTCGAGGAGGACGTCGGGGTTGTTGATGGCGACGGCGCCGCCGACGTAGACGACGATGGGGGCGTAAGCGTCGACGACGGTCGCGACCCCGTGGGCGTTCCACGCCGCGACCCGGTCGAGCACGTGGTCGGCGAAGGCGTCCTCGCCGGCGGCGTCGAAGACGTCGGCCGCCGAGAACTCCGGGTCCTCGAGCGCCAGTTCGGTCGGCTCGCCGTCGTGGAGCGTCCGGGCGTATCGCGGGATCGAGTTCCCCGAGCAGTACGCCTCCCAGTGGCCGCGGCCGCCACAGCCGCACTCCATGACCCCGTCCGGGTCGAGGGTGATGTGTCCGACCTCGCCGGCGTTGCCGTCCCAGCCGGCGAGGACGTGCCCGTCGACGCAGACCCCGGCTCCGATGCCCGACGAGACCGTCAGGTAGACCATGTCGTCGGGGTTGCGTTCGGAGTAGAACCGCTCGCCGATGACGCCGGCGTCGGTGTCGTTGTGGAGGTAGACGGGGCCGTCGACCAGGTTCTCGAGGGGGCCGGTGAGCGGGATCGTCTCGACGCTGTCCGGCAGGTTCGCCGGACGCCTGACGGTCCCCTCCGCGAGGTCCAGGGGGCCGAAGGAGCCGACGGCCGCGGCGGCGACCTCGTCGGGGTCGACGTCGGCCGTCCCGCAGGCGGTTCGCACCGTCTCGAGGACTGCCTCGGTGACGGCGATGCCGGTCGGTCCCTGCGGGGTCGAGCGGCGGTCCCGACCGAGCACGGTTCCGTCGCCGTCGCTGACGACCGCCCGGACGTTCGTCGCCCCGAGGTCGGCCCCGGCGTAGTAAGCCATTAACGGAATCGCGGGGGCGCTCTGACTTAACGGGACTGGATTCCGTCTGCGGGCGGCCGCGCGTCTCGACCGGAAGGACCCTGCCCGGCGACAGGTCTCGACCGAAACGGGCCCGCACGGCGGCGTGGCCACGGCAGCGACGGGTCGTCAACGCGACCCCCCGGCGGACGGGCGACGGTCGGGTGTCTCGGGGCCACGCAGGAGCGGTTCGAGGACGACTGCACCGGGGACGCGATAACGGATGGACCGGCGGCAGCAACCGGGGCCGGTCGCCGGCCGGGCTACGGGGCCGGACGAGGAACGCGGCCGCGGCGACGTCGAGTGGCCCCGAGAGCCCGAACTCGCGTGGCGGGACGCCACCTGCGACCCGATGGACGACACCAGTCCGGTACCCGTCGACGGCACGGTCTACGTCGCGCACGACAACCGGCCCGGCACGCGCGTCCTCTCGCTGAATGCCGCCCCGGCGGCCGCCGACGGCACCGTCTTCGTCCCGGGTGGTATCGGCTCGGCGTCGCTGTACGCCCTCGACGCGTCGGACGGCAGCGTCCGGTGGCGGACCGACATCGGCGGCGACGGTCTCTCGGAGACGCCGGCCGTCGGACCGGAGGCGGTCTGCGTCGCCGACTCGACCCGCCGGCTCCTCGCCGTCGACCGGG
>PXQM01000055.1:0-1270 GCA_003021325.1 Halobacteriales archaeon QH_10_70_21 | reverse complement strand
CAACACGCCGACGCCCCTCGGGGCCGACAGCGGGGACGCGGTCTGGAACGCCGGCGTCGGCGAACGGACGAGCCACGCCGGCCCGCCGGTCGTCGCCGAGACGACCGTCTACGTCAGCCGTCTCGGTGAACGAACCGACGACGGACCCCAGGGCACGACGTTCGCGTTCAAGAAGCGGTCCGGGGACCAGCAGTGACGGTACACGACCCGCGGGACACCGGCCGGCGAGGGCGGCCCGTACGCCGGGACCAGCGAACGGATCGCCGTCGGCGACGGGGCGGTCTACGCCACGACCGGGGCGGGAGACGTACTCGCGCTCGCGGACGGGTGAGGGAGCGACGACGGCGAGGGTGTCCCGGCGTGTGCTCGCGCGGGACGGTCCCGCGCGCCCCCGGACACCCGGTATCTTGATTACTGTCGGCGGTCTGACGGTCCGACATGCGCTGTCCGTCCTGCGGCGAGGCGGCGGTCGACCCCGGAGAGGGCTGCCCCGAGTGCGGGGAGACAGTCGAGCGACCGGCCGCCGACGGCACGGGGACGTCGCTCGGGCTCGACCGGAACGTCGCCGCCGCGCTCGCCTACTCGCTGACCTTCGCGTCCGGGCTGCTTTTCTACGTCCTCGAGGACGACGCGTTCGTCCGGTTCCACGCGGCCCAGAGCGTCCTGGTCTTCGGAGCGGCGTTCGGCCTGGCGCTGGTGCTGGAGGTGTGGCAGGCGGCGCTCGTCCTGTCGGGCGCGGCCGGCGGGACCGGACCGAGGCTCCTGACCGGCGTCTCGACCGTACTGGGGCTGGTCACCGTCGGGCTGTGGACACTGCTCATGGTCCAGGCCTACCGCGGCGAGCGGTTCGCCGTCCCGCTGTTCGGGCGGGCCGCGGCGGCGTCGGTCTGACTGGCGACGCCGCCAACGGTGGGTGTCCGAACGTCGAGCCACCGGGGCTACCGGCGGAGTTCACTCATCCCTGAATTATTTTATGCGACGGCCACTCGTGTCCCGTGTGAACACCCGTCAGGCTGCGCGGCGCTACGTCATCGTCCTCCTGTCGTCGATACTGGCCTTCACCGTTCTGTACTCGGTCGGCATGCAGGTGTTCGAGAACGAACCGCGGTCGCTGCTGCGGTCGCTACAGGTCGTGATGCAGACGCTCACCACCATCGGGTACGGCGGCGACGCCCCCTGGGAGACCACGCCGATGCTGGTCTTGGTCCTCACGATGCAGACGGCGACGCTGCTGCTCGTCTTCAGCGCGTTCCCGGCAGTCGTCGTCCCG
>PXQM01000054.1 GCA_003021325.1 Halobacteriales archaeon QH_10_70_21 | reverse complement strand
GGAGGATGGTGCCACGGTCGAGAGTCCGGTGGCCGCCGAGTTCGAGGCAGCCGATTCGGTGACCGTCGAGCCGTCCGGAGAGCTCGGCCAGGCTGGCGGGCACTTCCATGTCATGATCGACACGGGTGCCGTCGAGGTCGGCGAGGCCATCCCGAATGACGACAGCCACCGCCACTTCGGCGACGGCTCCTCGTCGGCCGAACTCGAGCTCGAATCGGGCGACCACGACCTCCTCCTGCAGATGGACGACGGCGAACACCTCGCCCTGCCCGAGACCGACGATACAACCGTCACCGTCGAGTGAGGGCGGCCGCTCCGGGGGAGCCGGCCCGCACTTCGATACCGACCAGCGACATCGAACCCGTCTCGGCGTGCACCTCGGCGACGAGTTCGCCAGGGGTACGGTTCGACGGGGGCTGGCACCTGCAGGTACCGACGGGCGACCAGCGAAGAGGAGAGCCGAACTGGGGTCGCGACCCGGGCAATCGGAGCCGCCGACCGCCTACCTGCTGCGTTCGGCCGGGTGACCGTCGACGCCGCTCAGAACTGGTACCGCCGGTCGTCGTTCTGCTCCGGCTGCGGGAAGGCGTTGCCGCCGGCCATGTCGTCGTAGGTCATTCCCGAGAGGTACTCGTCGTAGGTGATGTCGTAGCCGCTCCGGAGGTGGAAGTCGAGGTTGCCCGTCTCGACCGCCGACTGGAAGAGCATGTGCACGGCACGCCGGACGAGTTCGTCCGTCGAGTCGGGCTCGTAGGCGCAGGCGAGCATCGCCAGTTCGTTCCGCGTCTCGGCGTCCAGACCGACCGGAAGCTCCTCGCCGAGGTCGGCGTAGGCGGCCTCAACATCGGTCGAGAGGTCGTCGAGTCCCATGGTGACCGTCCGTGCGGCACGAGGAAGTGGGTTTCGTTCGTCCCTCACTCCTCGGCTCCGTCGACGGCTCCGTCCTCGCCCATCCGGTCGAAAACGAGGACGAACACCGAGACGAACAGGAAGAGCGCGCCGATGAACGGAATGCCGACGTTGAAGTGGAACGCAGCGACGGTGACGAGCGGCAGGAGGAACGCGAGCCCGACGGCCGCCACGAGTACCTGCGTTATCTCCCGCATACGTTCCCTCGCGTCCGCCTGTCGGATACGTGTTCCGACAGCCGGAACCGTCAGGTCCAAGCGCCGGCCGCAGGAAGCATACGTCGATGACCGACGCGGTCGACCCCGACGCGCACCTGCCGGCGGAGACGGACGCGGTCCGGACGGCGCTCGTCGAGTGGTACGAGGCCGGCCACCGCGAGTACCCCTGGCGGGAGACGACCGACCCCTACCCCATCCTGGTGTCGGAGGTGATGAGCCAGCAGACCCAGCTCGACCGCGTCGTCGACGCCTACGAGGACTTCCTCGAGCGGTGGCCGACCGTCGAGGACCTGGCGGCAGCGGACCGCGCCGAGGTGGTCGGCTTCTGGACCGACCACTCGCTCGGCTACAACAACCGCGCGAAGTACCTCCACGAGGCGTCGAGGCAGGTTCTCGAGAAGCACGACGGCACCTTCCCGGAGACGCCCGAGGGACTCCAGGAGCTGATGGGCGTCGGCCCTTACACCGCCAACGCGGTGGCCTCCTTCGCGTTCAACAACGGCGACGCCGTCGTGGACACGAACGTCAAGCGGGTACTGTACCGCGCCTTCGACGTGCCGGACGACGACGCCCGCTTCGAGGCAGTCGCCTCGGAGCTGCTGTCCGACGGCGACTCCCGCGTCTGGAACAACGCCATCATGGAACTGGGGGGCGTCGCCTGTCGGAAGACGCCCCGGTGCGACGAAGAAGGGTGTCCGTGGCGGGAGTGGTGTCACGCCTACGAGGCCGGCGACTTCACCGCCCCCGACGTGCCGACGCAGCCGGAGTTCGAGGGCAGCCGCCGGCAGATGCGCGGGCGGGTCATATCGACGCTGAAGGAGTACGACGAGCTCGGACTGGACGACCTCGGTCCTCGAGTGCGCGTCGATTACGCCCCCAGCGGCGAGTACGGCCGGGAGTGGCTCCGCGGCCTCGTGGCCGACCTCGAGGACGACGGGCTCCTCGAGACGGAGGAGCAGGGTGGCGACCTCGTCGCGAGGCTCCGTCGGTGACCCGGGACCCGGGCGCCACGGCCACACCGAGACCGGGGCAATCCCGTGCGCATTTATCGGCCGGACCCGAAACTGCCCCATGAGCGACACGCGAGTTGCGGCCATCGCGGGCAGCCTCCGCGACGAGAGCTACACGCGGCTGGGCTGTGAGCGCGCGCTGGCCGCCGCCAAGGGGTACGAGGGCGTCGAGACCGACCTGCTGGACCTCCGGGAGTTCGAACTGCCGGTGTTCGACGCCGACGAACGGGCGGTCGGCGACGCGGATGAACTCACCCGCCGGGTCCGGGCGGCGGACTCGGTCGTCCTCGGGACGCCGGTCTATCACGGCTCCTACTCGTCTGCGCTGAAGAACGCCCTGGACTACTGCGGCTTCGACGAGTTCGACGAGACGACGGTGGGGCTGCTCTGTGTCGCCGGTGGCGCCTTCCCGACGACGACGCTGGACCACCTCCGGTCGGTCGCGCGGGCGGTCAACGCCTGGGTCGTCCCCCACCAGGTCGCGATTCCGCGCGCCAGGAACGCCTTCGACGACGGCGAGTTGCTCGACGGGGACGTCGCCGAGCGCGTGGACACGCTCGGTCGACGGATGGTCGAGTACGCGACCATCGAGCCGGACCCACGGACCATCGAGGCAAAGCAGAACGTCGGCGCCGACGACTAGGCGTCCGGTCCGGTCCACTTGTCGATGGTCTGGGTCTTGCTTCCGTTGGGGTCCAGCCAGATGACCCGGACCGTCTCGTCGGGCTCGACCGTCACGGTCTTCGTGTCCCCGACGGCGACGGGCGTCTCCCACTGCTCGTCGCCGCTGTCGGCGCGGACGACGAGCACGACTGCGTCCTGTATCGTATCGCCCTCCTCGTGGGTTATCGTCAGCTCCCCCGTCCCGGCGTCGTACTCGAAGCCGAACCGAGCAACGGGAATCGGGAGTTCGGTCCCGGTCTCTCGCTCGCCGACGACGAGGACGAGCCCGGAGAGGTTCTCGGCGCCGCCCTCGCCGAGCGCCTCGGCGCCCGTGTCGACGACGAACAGCTGCCGTATCTCGCCCGGGGCCACCCCGGCGCCGTAGACCTCTCCCTGGATTCGTTCGAACGGAGCGGTGCCCTGGTTGGCGATGGTGCCCCCGTCGTCGACGGTGAGTATGTTCCACTCGGCGTACTCGACGAACGCCCGGTTGGCGAATATCTGGTAGACGAACTCCCCGGCGTCGTCGTCGTAGATGGGGGCGACGAACCCGGCCCGCGCGTCGACGGTCATGTCTCGGCTGACGCGGAGTTCCGCCGGGTCCGACTCGCCCTCGAAGCCGCTGTCGACCCGGAACGCCGCCCGCGGCTCCTCGTACTCGATGGTGTAGGCGCCGCCGTCGTCGGTGACGGTCGCCGCCCCGTCGACGATACCGGGGTAGTCGATGACCGACTCCTCGGTCACGCTCGGGTCCTGCAGTACCTCGGTCGCGGTCGGCGTCGGCTCCGGGGTCGCGTCCGACGATGACTCGCCGTCCGAACAGCCGGCGAGGGAACCGAACGCGCCGACCGAGCCCAGGGCGGCGATGACCCGGCGGCGCCTGAATCGCTGCATACCGTCCGGTCGCCTTCCTGTTATAAAAACACCAGTAATCGACCTCGGAACTCTCATGCCCCGTCCCGTCGAAGCCACGGCCGTGACACAGTGGGTCGAGAACCCCCGTGGCGGTCGCGACCGCGGCCCGCGCGGCATCGGTCGAGCCTGGGTGGAGGTGCTGGTTCGGCCCGGCCGGTTCTTCCGGAACGGGGTCGCTCCAGGCGACCAGGCGCCGGGACTGACGTTCGCCATCGTCGTCGCTCTCGTCTTCGTCGGCGGTCGGCTCCTGGTCGCTCCGGGGTCGCTCTCCGGATACCGGCGCATCGTCGACGCCACCGGGAGCGTCTACCTGTCGGCGGTCGTCGTCGGCGGCGTCGCCTGCTTCCTGGTCGCGCCGCTGGTCCTGCACCTCGCCGCCGCGCTCGGAACGCTGGCGCTCGTGGCCGTGGTCGACGACCGCGCAGGCGTCAGCGAGACGGTCCAGGTAATCGCCTACGCCACGGCGCCGGCGGTCTTCGTCGCGGTCCCGGTCCCCGCCGTCCAGCTGGTCGCGACCCTCTACGGGAGCCTCCTGCTCGGGGTCGGCATCGCGGTCGTCCACGAGACGTCGGCACCGCGGGCGGTGGCCGCCGCGGCCCTGCCCGCGCTGTTCGTCTTCGGCTTCGCGTTCGGCGGCGTCGGCGCCCTTGAGGCGGTCACTGGTGTCGAGTTGACCCCCGACCGCCCCACTGGGTAGATTCCGACAACCGTTTCAAGCCGCAAGTCATCCGTTCCGGTAATGGCCAACTGTATCATTTGCGGTACCTCCGCGGACGGGCCCATCTGTGACGTCCACCAAGAGGACGTGGCGTTCGAGTTCGAAGGCAACCACCCCTCCCAGCTGACGCCGGGGCGGTACTACCGCGGCCGCGTCGACGGCTACGCCGACTTCGGCGTCTTCATCGACATCGGCGACGTGACCGGCCTGCTCCACCGGAGCAAGCTCGACAGGCGGCTCGAGAGCCTCGACTGGTCGGTCGGCGACGACGTCTTCGTCCAGGTGAACAACATCCGTGACAACGGCGATGTCGACCTCGGCTGGTCGATCCGCCAGGCGGAACGGGAGTTCCGCGGGGTCCTCGTCGACGCCCCGGACGGCGACTACCTCGCCGACGAGTACTACGACGACGGCGACGAGGCGGAGCAATCGGTCGAGGAGGCGTCCGGCGACGGCGGGACTGCGGCCGACGCCGGAACCGACGAGCCCGCCGGGGCCGAACCGGAGGAGTCGGACGAGGAAGACGCCGACGAACACGTAGAGAGCGAACGTGAGGCGGCCGACGACGCCGCAGACCCCGAGGCGGCCACGAACGAGACGGAATCAGGACGGAAAGAGACGCCCGGGACGGCCGACATCGACCGCGTCGCCGTCGAGGATCTCCGCGGAATGGTCGGCGAAGTCGTCCGCCTGGAGGGCGAGGTCGTCTCCGCGCGACAGACCTCCGGCCCGACCGTCTTCGAGTTCCGCGACGAGACGGGCGTCGTCGACTGTGCGGCCTTCGTCGAGGCGGGCGTGCGGGCCTACCCCGACATCGAGGCGGACGACATCGTCCAGCTTGACGGCGAGGTTCGACTCCGCCGCGACGAGATACAGGTCGAGACCGAGTCGCTGGTCGAACTCGAGGGCGAGGCCGAGACGGCGGTCCGCGACCGGATGGAGGAGGCGCTCGACGCGCGCGCCCGCCCCGAGGAGAGCGACCTCCTGGGCGAGGACGCTGCGCTCGAGGCCGTCGCCGACGACATCGACGACGCGGCGACGGTCATCCGGCGTGCGGTGCTGGAGTCCCGGCCGGTCGTCGTCCGCCACGACGCGACCACGGACGGCTACGTCGCCGGGGCCGCCATCGAGCGGGCGGTCCTGCCGCTCGTCGAGGCAGAGCACGCCTCCGCCGACGCGGTGTACCACTACTTCGACCGCCGGCCGCTCGAGGAGGGCGTCTACGACATGAACGACGCGACGAAGGACGTCACCCGGATGCTGGGCGACCGCGAGCGCCACGACGAGAAGCTCCCGCTGTTCGTCTTCGCGGCCGCCGGGTCGACGGCGGCCTCGCTGGACGGCCTCGAACTGCTGGACGTCTACGGCGCGCCGAGGGTCGTCCTCGACGACCTAGTGCACCTCCCCGCCGTCAGCTACTGGGACGAGGTGCCGGAGCCGTACGCGGACCTCGCCGCCGGGGGCGGCATCGACGACGAGACCGCCCGGGACCTCCGGGAGGCCATCGCCCTCGAGGCGTTCTACCAGTCCTACGAGGACAAGCGCGAACTCATCATCGACCTGCTGTTCGAGAAGCAGACCGGGCTGGCGGCGCAGGTCGCCGGGCAGTTCCGCACGAAGCTGGAGTCCGAACTCGACACGGCGACGGCCAACCTCGACGAGCGGACCGTCGACGATGCCGCGGTGACGGTGCTGGACACCGACGCCTACACCCACGAGTACGACTTCCCGCCGACGCGACTGCTGCTCGACGAGCTGCACCGCCGGCTCGACGCCGACGTGGTCATCGGCGTCGGCACCGACGAGCTCCGCGTCCGGACCGACAGCCAGCTCGACCTCGAGGCGCTGGTCGCGGCGCTCCAGCTGGAGGCGCCGGACGCCGGCGTCACCGACCCCGGCGCCCGCGACCCGAAGGTCGAGTTCCTCGCCGGCGAGCGCGAGGCCGTCCTCGACGCGGTCGTCGACGCCGTCGCCGAGCGCGCGCTGGCCGCCTCGGCCTGACGCGACTGTTCTCTTCGCCTCGACGCTCTCGTCTCTACAGTCCCCCGACGTCCGGCCGTGTTCGCCGCCGCCCACGTGACGCCGGTCGTCGGTCGCCCCGGACCGCTAGCCACTTACCGTCCGGGTTCGTTGTGCCGACACCGAATGAGTACCGACGCCGACCCGGCCGATTCGGAGGCCTTCGAGCGGGTCTGTGAGTCGCTCGTGGCGGACATCCTGGCGGGCGAGGTGGGCCGCGACGACCTCGAGTCGGCCAAGAGGGACGCCTGCAGGGAGCACTCATCGCCGAAGGTGCCGAAGAACACGGAGCTGCTCGATTACGCCCCCGAGGAGCGCCGCGAGGAGCTCGAGTCGGTGCTGCGGCGCAAGCCGGTGCGGACGGCCTCGGGCGTCTCGCCCGTCGCGGTCATGACCTCGCCGCACAACTGCCCACACGGGAAGTGTCTCTACTGTCCGGGCGGCCCGACCTCGGAGTTCTCATCCTCGCAGAGCTACACGGGCCACGAGCCGGCCGCCGCCCGCGGCGTCCAGAACGACTACGACCCCTACGGCCAGGTGACGCTGCGGCTCCACCAGCTGCGCGAGATCGGCCACCCCGTCGACAAGGTCGAACTCATCCTGATGGGCGGGACGATGACCGCCCGCTCGCACGACTACCAGGAGTGGTTCGTCAAGCGGGCGCTGGAGGCGATGAACGACTTCGACCCCGGGGCCGAACCGAACCCCAGCGAGACGGAGTCGTTCAAGCCCGACCCCGAGGACGTCGAGTTCAGCTATCTCGAGGACGTCGTCACCGAAAACGAGACCGCCGACGTCCGGAACATCGGCACCACCTTCGAGACGAAGCCGGACTGGTGTGACCCCGAGCAGATCGACCGGATGCTCCGCCTCGGCGGCACGAAGGTCGAGGTCGGCGTCCAGACGACCTACGAGCGGGTCAACCGCGAGATGCACCGCGGCCACGGCGTCCAGGCCAGCCTCGACGCCAACCGCCGGCTCCGCGACGCCGCGTTCAAGGTGGGGTTCCACATGATGCCCGGCCAGCCCGGCATGTCGAAGGAGATGTGCCTGCAGGACTTCCGGGAACTCTTCGCGAGCACCGACTGGCGGCCGGACTACCTGAAGATATACCCGACGCTCGTCGTTCGCGATACCGTCACCTACGACATGTGGCGGCGCGAGGAGTACGACCCGCTGACGAACGAGGAGGCCGCGGAGCTCGTGGCGGAGATCAAGTCGATGATTCCCCGCTACACGCGGCTCCAGCGCGTCCAGCGGGACATCCCCGCCGACTTCATCGACGCCGGCGTCTGGAAGTCGAACCTGAGACAGCTGGCCCGCAAGCGGATGGAGGAACACGGCTGGTTCTGCGACTGCATCCGCTGCCGCGAGGCCGGCATGAACGACGAGGAGCCCGAGACCGTCGAGCTGGACGTGCTCACCTACGAGGCCGCAGGCGGCACGGAGCAGTTCATCGCCTTCGAGGACTTCGAGAAGGACCTGCTGGTGGGCTTCTGCCGGCTCCGGTTCCCGAACGAGCCGGTCCGGGCGGAACTGCAGGACGCCGCTCTCGTCCGGGAGCTGCACGTCTACGGCAACGAGGTCGGCGTCGGCGAGGCGGGCGACGGCGACCACCAGCACGAGGGGTACGGCCGCCGCCTGCTGGCGAAGGCCGAGGAGCTCGCTCGCGAGGCCGGCTTCCGGAAGCTATCCGTCATCTCGGGCGTCGGCGTCCGACAGTACTACCGCCAGAAACTGGGCTACTACCAGGACGGCCCGTACGTCTCGACGCAGCTCTAGCCGAGACGGAGGACGTGGACCGCCCGCGCGCCCCGTGGTCTCTTCGAGGTGGGACCCCGCCCCGGACGAGCGGCACCCCGCCCTCACCGACAGCGAAGGCGCTCGACGCGCTCTCGCCGGGGGAGTACGGGACCTACCACGCCGAGTGGTTCCGTATCTCCTCGCGGACCGACTCGCAGTCCGCTTCGGAGTCGATTCCGAGCGAGTCCACGACCTTCGCCGTCGTCTCGACCGGCCGAGCAGGCTCGACCCGGACTCCGCCCGTTCGACGACCGTCGGCAGAATCCGGTGCTCCGCCAGCACTCGAACCAGGTCCGCCCGGTTCCCCTCGATAGCGCTGTTGACCGCTGCCTGAATCTCCATACCCGTAGTTCAACGCTGTTCCCCATCAATTTACTGTCGCCGCTGGGCGGCCGTCCGCCGGGTGTGTGGGCCGGAGTGTACGCGTCGTCGTGGGTCCGGTGGCGTCGCGCTCGGAGCTGGGCGCGTCCCTGGACTGCGGAACCGCCCCTGGTTTTTTACCGCGCAACCGAGGATACCCGGTATGGACGGCGTGGAGGTACTGCCGGAGGGGGCGGCGGGGGTCACCGCTATGCTCGTGCTCGTCGTCGGGTTCGCCGCGCTCGCGCTCGGGCAGTCGTGGTTCTGGGTGGTGTTCGCGGCGGGTTTCGGCGGCCTCGTTCCGCTTGTCGCGACGCTGTCGAAAGACGAGCCGGAGCCCGAACGCGAGGCTCCTGCGGAGGGGCCGACGCCCGGCCGGTCGAGAACCAACCAGTCCCGGACCGAGGCCCTCGAGACGCTCCGGGACCGGTACGCACGAGGCGAGCTGACCCACGAGGAGTTCGAGCGGAAGCTCGAGGCGCTGATGGAGACCGAGACGCCGGAGTCGGCGGCGAAGCGGGTCGAACGTGAGCGAGCGCGCGAAGAGGCCTGATTACCCGCCGGACCGCATCCCGACCCCGAGCGTCGCGAGAGCCCCCTCGGGTGAGTTGCCGATTCGGCTCGCCCGGTAGCCGAAGATGTCCTCGTAACCGCACTCCGACATCAGGACCGGGTAGAACGGCCGATGGGCGATGAGCGGTTCACCGCCGGCGGTCGCGAACACCTCGCCGGCCGCGACCCGGCTGAAGTTCTCCACGCGAAGGTCGTACTCGACGCCCGGCGGCTTCTCGACGGTGTCCTGCAGGAGGTAGTAAGCGACGGGGTGCGTCCGGGCGTCGGGCGCCGAAGAGAGCGCTCCCGTCGCCGAGAGGAAGGCCCGGGCCTGGCGTTCGGCCTCGGCCGCGGCGGCGTCGGTGCCCTGACAGCCGGCCTCGACGGTGACGACCTCGCCGCAGGCGGTGAGCGAGCCGTCGGCCACGCGGTGGTGGTCGACCACGTGCTCGACCGGCAGTTCGCCCGCGAGCTCGTAGGCGCCGGGGCGGGAGCGCTCGACCAGCGCGAACGGCTCCGGCGTCGAGTGGGTGGCCTGCAGCGACAGCGTCGGGAGCCCCGCTATCTCGGCACAGAGCTCCGCCGCGAGACGCTCCTCGAGGGTTCCGTCGGCGTCGCCCGGGACGGTCCGGTCGAGGTCGGTCTCGAGGGACCGCCGGCCAGCCTCGACGGCCGGCGGGTTGGCGACGACGAACGTCACGCCGCGCTCGAGCGGCAGGTCCGCGTCCCGGAGCCGCTCGACGGCCCGGACGCCGCTCGGCTCGTCGCCGTGTATCCCGCCGACGACGGCGAGTTCGGCCGGCGGCCGAATTAATCCTCGCCTCCCGGCTCTGCATCGATTTGATGTGTGGTCGTGCCGTAGCGGGCGGCGTGCCGAGAGAGGTCACCCGGGGAGTCCACCTGCTGGAGGTCGCCTGGCCGGAACCGGTCGGCTCGAACGCCTACCTCGTCGACGACGGCGACGTGACGCTCGTGGACGCCGGGCTCCCGGTCGGTCGCCACCGACTGACCGACGAACTTGCGGCGGCGGGCTACGCGGTCGCCGACCTCGACCGGGCGCTCGTCACGCACTACGACGTCGACCACGTCGGGGGGTTCCGCGCGGTCGACGAGGACGTGCCGGTCTACATCGGGGCCGTCGACGCGGAACTGGTCAGGGGCGCGTGGTCGCCCCCGCTGTCGCACCACAAGGGCGCCTTCCACCGCCTGCTCCGGCGGCTCTTCCCGATGTCGGGGTTCGACCTGCACCCGGTCGCGGACGGCGACCGGGTCGGCGGGTTCCGCTCGCTCCACACGCCCGGACACAACCCCGGCCACGCCGTCTTCATCCACGACGGGCTGGAGGCCGCCTTCCTCGGCGACCTCGTCTGGGAGTCCGACGGCGGCGAGTCCTTCGAGCACGCCTGCGTCGGCCACGGCCGGCCGGTCTCGCCCGCCGGGGACGCGGTCCTCCGCGAACTGGCGGCAGAGCTGTAGCCGGCGGGGGGCCTTTTGCGTCCAGCGACCGTAGATTCCGTATGAACCTCGCAATCGTCGGCGCCGGCGCCGCGGGCGCGGCGACCGCCTACGCGCTCCGGGGCACGGGCCACGATATCACCGTCTTCGAGAAATCCCGGGGCGTCTGCGGCCGGGCCGCCACCCGCCGGAAGGGCGACTGCACCTACGACCACGGCGCCAACTACGTCAAGCCGGACAGCGACCGCGTGACGGAGCTGCTGACCGAGACGCTGCCGACGGAGGGACTTGTCAGCATAGCGGAACCGGTCTGGACCTTCGACGCGATGGGCCGCATCTCGGAGAGCGACCGCCAGGAGGCCGACAAGTGGACCTACGAGCGGGGTATCACTCAGCTCGCGAAGCGGCTCTTCGCGGCGGCCGACGGACGGCGAGTCGCTCGGGACGTTCGACGCGGTGCTCCTGACGCCGCCGGCGCCCCAGACGGCCGGCCTCCTCTCGGCGACGGCGTGGGACGACCCGCTGCTCGGCGACCTCGAGACGGCCGTCGACGCCGTTCCCTACCGGACCGTCTACACGGTGCTGTTGCACTACCCGTTCGAACTGGACCGCCCGTGGTACGGGCTGGTCAACACCGACCGCGAGCACGAGGTCGGGTGGCTCTCCCGGGAGGAGTGCAAGGACGGCCACGTCCCGGACGGCGAGTCGCTGCTGGTCGCCCAGATGTCGCCCGCGTGGTCGAGCCGGCGGTACGACGACCCCGGCGAGGCGGTCGAGGCCGACGCGGCGGCCATCGTCGCGGAACTGCTCGGGGACGACCGCCTGGCCGACCCGGACTGGACGGACCGGCAGGGCTGGCGATACGCGCTGCCGGACGATGGCGCGGACACGGGAACCCTCCGCCAGGCCGAAGCCCACGGGCTGTACTTTGCGGGCGACTGGGTGGCCGGCGACGGCCGCGTCCACCTCGCGGTCGAGAGCGGGCTGGACGCCGGCGAGCGTATCGCAGACACGCACGGGTCGTAGCCGCTACCCCCGGTAGACGTACGCTTCGAGCTTCTCGTCGGCGTTCGAGAGGACCGACGAGCCGTGGAAGACGAGGCCGGCGTCGAACTCGAACTCGGTGAGGCGCTCGAGCGACGCCTCGGCCTGCTCGAGGTCGTCGGTGTAGACGGCGGGCGGCAGGTGGAAGTACCCCGCCGGCAGGCCGCGCTGGTCGGCGCCGGAGACGGCGTCGGCCATCACCGCGACGCCGCCGTCCTCGTCGACGAGGGCGTGCTGGGAGTCGCGGTGGCCGGGGACGTGGACCGCCTCGAACGGTCCCACCTCGTCGCCGTCGCCGTAGCGGTGGTCGGGGTCGTACTCGCTGTCGATGGTGGCGCCCTCCGGGACGTAGGTCTCGAGCCACAGCTCCCGGACGAGCGCGTCGAACCCGCCGACGTGGTCGCGGTCCGCGTGCGTGACGACCAGCCGTTTCGGCTCGATACCCGTCGCCTCGATGCCCTCGATGAGCGCGTCGGTCGTGCCCGGCAACCCGCTGTCGACGAGCGTCCCGTCGGCGAAGAGGAACGCCCGGATGCGGCCCGTCTCCGTGTCGGCGCAGGTGACGTCGTAGACGCCGTCGAGGAGTTCGGTCGGCATAGCGGCGTATCGTCCGGCCCGCACATAGCTCCTCGGGGCCGTCCCTGGAGATAAGTATTTATAATCCGGACAACAGCCGGACGATTAGGGGAATTTATAATAGTTCGCTTTGGCTTACTCGGTGAGTCCCCAGCTATGGCAGACCCAACGCCGAACCGTCGTGATGTACTGAAAGGTATCGCAGCTGGCAGTGCGTCCCTCGCGTTCGCGGGGTACGCCAGCGCGAGCAGTGGCGAGGCTCGTTACGTCACCGTCGCTGGCCGGGGCGCGGTCCGCCGACTGGAACGTGACGGGTTCGAAGTGAAACGGACGCTGGCCGACGACAGCGTACTGATACTGGAAGGCCCCGAGAACGCCGCGGCGGATGTCCGGGCGGTCAAGGGCGTCGAAGCGGCCGCCCGGGACGTCCAGTTCCGGCTGGAGGAGCCCGAGGAGACGGAGCTCCCCGAGGAGACGGAGGGCTCGGGAGGCGTCGAGTCCGACTGGTACGAGAACCTCTGGGACAAGCAGAACAGCGAAGCAGTCGCAGCCAACGATGTCGCGACCGGGGATGGCGCCAGTGTCGGTATCATCGACACGGGCATCGACTACGCTCACCCGGACCTGACGCCGAACCTGGACGATGATGCCGGTCGGCTGTTCCGGGAGGGAGCAATCCGCTCCGGTCGGGCCGAGGATATCGTCGTCAACAACCCTGAACCGGTCGATCCGGAGACAGAACCGGAGCCGGACCCTGAAAAATCGACGGTCGTCCAGTTGGCCGACCAGAACGTCGCCTCCGACGTCAACGGCCACGGGACACACGTCGCCGGCATCACAGCGGCCGACCCTGAATCCGGCGTCGGAGGCTTCTTTGGGTCCGGCGTCCAGGGCGTCGCGCCTGACGCCGACCTAGTTTCGTACCGCGTGTTCTGGTGGAAATTCTTCAGTGAAGACGAAGTAGATGAGGATCAAGAGCCAGGATGGGGGCCAACCACAACCACCGCCGACATCCTCACCGCTATCGACTTCGGCGCGGCCCAGGGACTCGACGCAGTGAACCTCAGCCTCGGGACGCCGCCGTTCCCGCCGCGCGTCCACCGCAACGAGGCACTCCGGACCATCCGCCTCGCCTACGAGCGGACCGTCCGGTCGGCGGTCAACCGCGGCACTGTCGTCGTCGCGAGCGCCGGCAACGCGAGCACCGACCTCCAGCGTCAGGGGCTGTTCTCGCTGCCGAACTCCACGAAGGGTGCGATGAGCATCAGCGCCCTCGGCCCGAACGACGAGCGCGCGTTCTTCTCGAACTACGGGACGAACGAGATCGACGTCGGTGCCGGGGGTGGTGGATACGAGAGCCTGCTGAAGACCCTGGCTGGTCTGACAGAATGGGTGTTCGCCGGTGCACCGCTGCGAATCAGCAACCACCCCCTCGATGAGGGCGACGAAGCAGTGCTGTATTTCGACGATGAAGGGGATGTAGTGTTAGATCCTAGTGAGGCCTCACGGACAGTAACCCTCGAAGCGCCGGCCTGGCCGTACCCGTTCAACCTCGTCTTCTCGACGACCTCCCCGCTCAACGAGGGCGCCCCCTACGGCTGGAAGGCCGGCACGTCGATGTCAGCGCCGAACACGGCAGGGCTCGTGGCGCTGGTCCGCGAACTCGACCCGGACGCCAGCCCCTCCCAGGTCGAGAGCGTCATCAAGAAGGGCGCAGAAGGCGGCAACGGCCGCAGCGACCCCGACCTCGGCGCGGGTCGAATCAACGCGCTGAACACGGTCGAGGAGCTGTCGGGCGGCGGCGGGAACGGCAACGGTGGCGGCGGGAACGGCAACGGTGGCGGCGGAAACGGCAGAGGGAACTGACCCGGCCCCGGCCGAGGTACCCGCTGCGGTCCCGCGCGGTGAACCGTGCCGCTCTACCCGCTACGGTCTCGAGCCGTGACCCGGGCCGCTCAGGGCGTCCGGGCGTCTGCGGCGCCGTCGCCCTCCCCGTCCTGCACGCGCTTGAGGGTCCTGTAGCTTCCTGCTGCGACGAGTCCGGCAAAGACCATCGCCAGCCAGAAGACCCCGCCGAACCGCAGCGCTCCGGGCTGGAGAACCCCCAGCGCGAGCGTCAGGAGCCCGACCGCGGTCGAGATGCGGAGTGCGAGGTGGTCCAGCGACGCGCGGACCGCCGTGAGGCCGGCGCCGGCCAGGGCGCCGCCGGCGGCGCCGACCGCCGTCGCGGCGAGGCCGGCCAGACGGTCGTCCATGGGTGGCGGTCCGAACACCGCGGTCAAGTCGTTTGCGAACTGCGTCGGCGCCCCGGTGACCCGAAGAGCCAAGCCACTGGCAGCCGCTACCGGTCGCCGTGGCCGCCCACTACGACCCCGTCGAATCGCCGGACGAAACCACGGTGTTCCCGTACCACGACCTGACGCCGCCGACGACGGCGGACGTCTACCGCGCCCGGAGCGTGGTCGCCGACCACCTCCACGAGACGCCGCTGGTCCGCAGCGGGTGGCTCTCCGAGGAACTCGACGCGGACGTCTACCTCAAACGGGAGGACACTCTCCCGACGGGCGCGTTCAAGGCGCGCGGCGGGGTGACGCTGGCCGCGAACCTCGACCCCGAGTTCCGCGAGCGGGGCCTCATCGCGGCCAGCACCGGCAACCACGGCCAGTCCGTCGCCGACGCCGGACGGGCGTTCGACGTGCCGGTGACCGTCTGCGTACCCGGGGACGCGAACCCGGTGAAGGTGCGGGCGATGGAGCGGCTGGACGCCCGGGTCGTCGGCCACGGCGACAGCTTCGACCGGGCCCGCGAGCACGCCGAGACACTCGCGGCCGAGGAAGGCTACCGGTACGTCCACTCGGGCAACGAGCCGGCGCTGGTCGCGGGCGTCGGCACCGCCGGCCTCGAGGTCGTCGAGGAACTGCCGGACGTCGACGTCGTCTTCACGCCCGTCGGCGGCGGCAGCAGCGCGGCCGGCTACTGTCTCACCGTCGGCTCGCTCGTGGACGCCGACATCGTCGGCGTACAGTCCGCCGCAGCGCCCGCGATGCACCGCGTTGGAGCGAAGGCACCCTCGAGCCGCACGACCGGATGGAGACGGTCGCCGAGGGGCCGGCCACGAGCGTCCCGTTCGCGCTGACGATGGAGCTGCTCCGCGAGGAGCTTGACGACTTCCGGCCGGTCGACGACGACGACCTCACAGACTGCGTGCGACGGCTGCTCCAGGAGGAGGGTGTCCTGATGGAGGCGGCCTGTGCGGCGGGCGTCGCGGCGGCGCTGGACGCCGGCGAGGAACTGTCCGGCCGGACGGTCGTCATCCCGGTGTCGGGCCGGAACCTCTCGGTCGGGAAGCTCCAGCGGAGACTGGCGGACTGACCGGAGCGGAACCCGTCAGGCCTTTCTCCGGCCCGGCGCTCTGTCGTGACATGGACCGAAAGCGGGCGATGACCAGCGTCGACCTCGCGGCGCTCGTCGGCGAGCTGCGCGAGTACACCGGGGCTGTCGTCGACAAGGCCTACCTCTACGGCGACGACCTCGTGCGGCTGAAGATGCGGGACTACGAGCGCGGCCGGGTCGAACTCATCGTCGAAGTGGGCGACCCGAAGCGCGCCCACGTCGCCGCCCCCGAGCACGTCCCCGACGCCCCCGGCCGGCCGCCGAACTTCGCGATGATGCTCCGGAACCGCATCGCCGGCGCGAACCTCGAGGCCGTCGAGCAGTACGGCTTCGACCGCATCCTCACGTTCCGCTTCGAGCGCGAGGACCGGACGACGCTCGTGGTCGCCGAACTGTTCGGTGACGGTAACGTCGCCGTGATGAACGAGGACCACGGGGTGGTCGACTCGCTGGACACCGTCCGGCTGCGCTCCCGGACGGTCGCCCCCGGTGCCCAGTACGGCTACCCCGACGAGCGGTTCAGCCCGCTGGACTGCGACTACGAGGCCTTCGCGGCGAAGATGGACGACTCCGACACGGACATCGTCCGGACGCTCGCGACGCAGCTGAACTTCGGCGGGCTCTACGCCGAGGAGCTGTGCAGCCGCGCCGGCGTCGAGAAGACAGTCGACATCGACGACGCCACCGCGGACCAGTACGAGGCGCTGTTCGGCGCCCTCGAGCGCCTCAGGGAGCCCATCCTGGCCGGCGACACCGACCCCCGGCTCTACGAGGACGACGAGGGTGCGGTCGTCGACGCGACGCCGCTGCCCCTCGAGGAGCACGCCGACGCGGGATACGACGCGACCGCCTTCGAGTCGTTCACCGGCGCCATCGACGAGTACTTCCACCGCCTCGGACGGGAGGACGAGGAGGCGGCCGAGCCGGGGAGCGACCGACCCGACTTCGAGGCGGAGATCGAGAAGTACGAGCGCATCATCGACCAGCAGCGCGGCGCCATCGAGGACTTCGAGGCGCAGGCCGAGCGCGAGCAGGCGAAGGCCGAGTCGCTGTACGGCAACTACGACCTCGTCGACGAGGTCTGCTCGACGGTCCGGGAGGCCCGCGAGGCCGGCGTTCCGTGGGCCGACATCGAGACGACGTTCGAGGAGGGCGCCGAGCAGGGCATCCCCGAAGCCGAGGCGGTCGTCGGCGTCGACGAGGCGGAGGGGACGGTCACGATCGAACTCGACGGGACCAGGGTCGAGGTGGACCCGTCGATGGGCGTCGAGAAGAACGCCGACCGGCTCTACACCGAGGCCAAGCGAATCCGCGGGAAGAAGGAGGGCGCCCAGGCAGCCATCGAAGACACCCGCGAGGACCTCGAGGCGGTCAAGCGGCGCCGCGAGGAGTGGGAAGAGGCCGACGAGACCGCCGACGACGACGAGGAGCGCCCGGAGCGCGACTGGCTCTCGATGGGCTCGGTGCCGGTCCGCTACGACGAGAAGTGGTACGAGCGGTTCCGCTGGTTCCGGACCTCCGACGGCTTCCTCGTCCTGGGCGGCCGCAACGCCGACCAGAACGAGGAGTTGGTCAAGAAGTACATGGAGCCATCCGACCGGTTCTTCCACGCCCAGGCCCACGGCGCACCCGTGACGGTGCTGAAGGCGACCGAACCGGACGAGGCCGCCCGGGACGTCGATATTCCCGACGCCAGCCGGCAGGAGGCCGCGCGGTTCGCAGTCTCGTACTCGTCGGTCTGGAAGGACGGCAAGTTCGAGGGCGACGTCTACGAGGTCGACCCCGACCAGGTCTCGAAGACGCCCGAGAGCGGCGAGTACATCGAGAAGGGGAGCTTCGTCATCCGCGGCGACCGGGAGTACTACCGAGACGTCTCCGTCGGCGTCGCCGTCGGCATCAAGTGCGATCCGGACACCCGGGTCATCGGGGGGCCGCCGTCGGCGATCGAGCCGCGCGCCGAGACGTCGGTCCGGCTCGAACCGGGCCAGTACGCACAGAACGACATCGCAAAGCGGGTCTACCGGACCTTCCGCGAGCGGTTCGAGGACACGAGCTTCGTCCGGAAGGTCGCCAGCCCGGACCGCATCCAGGAGTTCTGCCCGGCCGGCGGGAGCCGCGCCGTCGACGAGTGAGTGGCGACCGACGGGTCATGTAACCCTGGAATTATAAGCCGGGTCGGACCCTCCGGTCGGTATGCTCCGCGAGGCGCTTTCCTATCCGACGCGGAAGCCGAAAGGGCCCAGGAGCGTGCTGGTGGGGGGTGGCCTGGTGTTCGTCGTCTTCCTCTTCGCACTGCCGGTCGCGCTCGATGGACTCGCCCGGTTCGCCGCGCTGCTCGGCGTCGTTCCGTACGTGTTCCTCAGGGGGTACTACGTCCGAATCGTCCGGACGACCATCGGCCGTGACCGCCCGACGCCCCCGCCCTTCGGCAGGCTCCGACGCCCTGGCCGTAGCAGTACCGGAGGCCGGCCGAGACGATGAAGTGCAGGAAGAAGCCGACGAGGAGGGCCCGCAATGCGTAGGCGAACGGGAACAGGAGGGCCTGCAGGAGCAGCGCGACCGCCCAGGCGACGGCGTAGTCCTCCGAGAGCGCGCCGGAGACGACGCGCCGCACC
>PXQM01000053.1 GCA_003021325.1 Halobacteriales archaeon QH_10_70_21 | reverse complement strand
ACCGCCACCGCCGCCCTGCATCTTCTGCATCATCCGCTGCATGTCGCCGTCGCCCATGCCCTGGAACTGCTTCATCATCCGGCTCATCATCTTGTGCTGCTCGAGCAGCTCCCGGACGGTCTCCTCGTCGGTGCCGGAGCCGCGGGCGATGCGCTCTATCTGGCTCTGACCGACCGACCGGGGGTTCTCCAGTTCCTCGTCGGTCATCGAGTCCATGATGACCTCGAAGTTGCGCAGGCGGTCCTGGGTGACGTCCATGGCGTCGTCCGGCAGCTGGTCCTTGATGCCGCCGCCGAGCCCGGGAATCATGTCCATCACCTGGTCGAGCGGCCCCATCTTGTTCATCGCGTTCATCTGGTTGCGCATGTCCTTCAGCGTGAACTCCCCTTTCATCAGGTCCTCGGGGTCCCAGTCCTCCTCTTCCTGGGTCTCCTCCATGGCGCGCTCGACGCGCTCGGAGAGCTGCTTGAGGTCGCCCATGCCCAGGAGGCGGGAGATGAATCCGGAGGCCTCGAACCGCTCGACGTCCTTGACCTCCTCGCCGGTCCCGAGGAAGGCAATGGAGGAGTCGGTCTGGTCGACCGCAGCGAGGGCGCCGCCACCCTTCGCCGTCCCGTCGAGCTTCGTGATGACGACGCCGTCGATGCCGACCGCGTCGCCGAAGGCCTGCGCCTGGTCCTTGGCGCTCTGGCCGATGGAGGCGTCCAGCACGAGCAGGTTGCGGTCCGGCTCGACGGCCGCCTCGATCTCCTCGAGCTCCTCGACGAGCTCGTCGTTCAGCCCGGAGCGACCGGAGGTGTCGACGATCCGGACCTCGGCGTCGGCCGTCGCCTCCAGGCCCGCCTCGGCGATCTCGACGGGGTCCTCGGCGTCGGGGTCGCCGTAGAAGTCGACCTCCGCGCGCTCGCACATCTCCTTGGCCTGGTCGTAGGCGCCCGGCCGGAACGTGTCCGTCTGGATGACCGCGGGTCGGAGCCCTTTCTTCGAGAACCACCACGCCATCTTCGCCGCGGACGTGGTCTTCCCCGAGCCCTGCAACCCGGCGAGGACGATCGTCTGCTCCTCCAGCGGGAGTTCGGTCGACTCGCCGACGAGGTCGACCATCTCCTCGTAGACTATCTTGAGGACGTGGTCCTTCGCGGTCGTGCCGGCCGGCGGCTCCTCGGCGAGGGCGCGCTCCCGGATGGAGTCCGACAGCTCCATCACGAGGTCGACATCGACGTCGGCGGAGAGCAAGGAGCGCTGTATCTCCTTGACGACCTCCTCGACGTCCTCCTCGCTGAGGCGGGATTTACCCTGCAGTTTGTCGAGCGTTCCCCGGAGGGAACTGCCCAGGTCGTCGAGTACCATTTGCCCGAGGTAGACGGTCCAGGCGGTAAAGGCTTTGTTCGTCGTCCCGGGACCGTCCCGGCGGCGAACGCTCCCCGTCGCCCGAGTGAACAGACATACCACGCCGGCGGCCGTCGTGGGGCCATGGAGCCGATCGAGGCGAGCGATTACCACGACATCACCCGGGTCGCGGCCCCGCGACTCTCGCCGGACGGCGAGACCGTCGCGTTCGTCCGCAAGGACCCTGCCGACGCCGAGTCCTACGAGACGACCATCCATACGGTGCCGGCCGACGGCAGTACCGGCGCCGAGCCGTTCACGACGGGCGGCAGCGACTCGTCCCCGCGGTTCTCGCCGGACGGCGACCGCCTCGCGTTCGTCCGAAGCGAGGACGACGACCCGCCGCAACTGTACGTCGTGCCGATGGACGGCGGCGAGGCCAGACAGGTCACCGACGTGGTCGGCGGCGTCTCGTCGATCACGTGGTCGCCGGACGGCGAGCGCGTCGCGTTCACCCAGCGAACCACCGCGTCGGAACGCCAGGCCGGCCACGACCTCCAGTGTGACCCGGAGTACGAACGGGAGCGACCGGACCCCAGGGTCATCGACCGGCTGGTGTACCGCGCCGACGCGCAGTACTTCGACGGCACCCGGAGCCACGTCTACACCGTTGACGGCGGCGAGGTCGAGCGCCACACCGACGGCGACCTCGACTTCGTCGCGCCGGCGTTCGGCGACAGCACCACGCTCTACTACGCGGTCAGGCGGGGCGAGGAGCCGGACGACACCATCGAGCACGACGTCGACGCCCTCGACCTAGAGACCGGCGACCGGGAGACACTGACCTCGACGCACACCTGGGAGCCGACCCTGGAGGTCACCGACGACGGCCGGGTCGTCTATCCGGCCACGGACCCCGACCGACCCGGCGGGGACCTGCTCTTTCTGACGCCCGACGAGGGTCACGTCGCCGTCCGGCGGGCCCCGCTGGCCGAGACCGGCGCCGACGGCGTCGAGACCGTTGTTCCGGAGGGCAACGCCACCGCCCTCGACGCCCGCGACGGGCGCGTCGTGGTCGCGAAGAGCGAGTGGGACCACCGGGGCGACGTCTTCCTGACCGAGGACGGCGCCGAACGGCGCCTGACGAACGTCAACGAGGAGTACCTCGAGACGCACCACGTCGGCGAACCGGAAGAGCTCCGCTTCGAGAGCGCCGACGGGGTCGAGGTGCAGGGGTGGGTCCTGACGCCGCCCGGGTTCGACGCCTCCGAGACGTACCCGCTGGCGGTCGAGATCCACGGCGGCCCCCACGCCATGTGGAGCCGCTCGGACACGATGTGGCACGAGTTCCAGACGCTGGCGGCCCGCGGCTACGTCGTCTTCTGGTCGAACCCGCGCGGTTCGACGGGGTACGGCGAGGCGTTCATGGCAGCCAACGAGCGGGACTGGGGGCAGGTGACGAGCGAGGACGTCCTCGCCGGCGTCGACCGCGTCGCCGAGCGCGACTCCGTCGACGAGACCCAGCAGTTCGTCACTGGGGGCTCCTTCGGCGGGTTCATTACCGGGTGGCTGGTCGCCCACACCGACCGCTTCGAGGCCGCCGTCGCACAGCGGGGCGTCTACGAACTCAACTCCTTCTACGGTTCGACGGACGCCTTCCACCTCGTCGAGTGGGACTTCGACGCGACGCCGTGGGCCGACCCCGAGTTCCTCTGGAACCACTCGCCCGCGGCCCACGTCGACGGCGTCGAGGCGCCGACGCTCGTGATTCACGCCGACGAGGACTACCGCGTACCGGTCAACAACGGCGAACTGTTCTATCTGTTCCTCCGAAAGCAGGGCGTCGACACCCGGCTCGTCCGGTACCCTCGCGAGGGGCACGAACTCTCCCGGTCCGGCGAACCCGGCCACGTCGTTGACCGCCTGGAGCGCATCGTCCGCTGGTTCGACGGCTACTCCGAACACCACGACGTCCCCCGGGCGCTGGACCGCGACGACGAGGGGCTCTCGGCCGGCGGGGGAGCGACCGGAGAGAGCGAGGCCGACGAGTAGCCCACGAGCGCCCGGCGGCGGCCGGGAGCCGACAGAGGTTTGGTTCGACCCCGAAAACGAACGGACGTGTTCGACGTCACGACGCTCGCCGTCTTCCTCGTCGCCGCCGTCGGGCTCATCCTCTCGCCGGGCCCGGACACCGTCTACGTCCTCGCCCGGGGGACCGGCGACGGGCGGCGTGCCGGCGTCCTCTCGGCGCTCGGGGTCGCAACCGGGGTCCTCGTCCACACCGTCGCCGCCGCGGTCGGTCTCGCGGCGCTCTTCCGGGCCGTTCCCGGAGCCCGGACCGTCGTCGTCGCCGCCGGCGCGGTCTACCTCACCTATCTCGGCGTCGACACGCTCCGCAACCCCGAGGTCGAGGCCCGCGACACCGGGGGGAACCCCTACTTCCAGGGGTTGACGGTCAACGTCCTCAACCCGCAGGTCGCGCTCTTCTTCCTCGCCTTCCTGCCGGGGTTCGCGCCCGAGTCGGCGCCCGCCGTCGGGATGGTCCTCCTCGGCGCGCTGTACGCCGCGCTCACGGCCCTGTACCTCGGGGGCGTCGGCACGCTGTCCGGACACGTCGGCGGTGAGAGCCGACGCACGCGGCTCGCCTCGGGGGTCGTTCTGCTCGGCATCGCCGCCTACCTCATCGTAACGACCATTCCACTGTGAGCCCCAGAGCAGGTATGGACCGATTCCGGAACACCGCCCAGCCGGACCGGGACTGGTGGGCAGCGCTGTGGCCCGACCCCAAGGGGACGCTCCGGCGGCTCGGCATCGACGGCGGCACGCTCGCCGATGTCGGCTGCGGCGACGGCTACTTTACGCTCCCGGCAGCCGACCTGGTCGATCAGGTCTACGCCGTCGACATCGACCCGGACCTGCTCGCGGCGCTCGAGCGCCGGGTCGACGCCGCCGGTCTCGACCGCGTCGACACCATCGACGGCGACGCTCGCGACCTCCCGTCGCTGCTGCCCGAGCGGGTCGAGACAGTGCTGGTCGCGAACACGTTCCACGGCGTCGACGACCGGACCGGGTTCGCGGGCACCGTCCGGGAGGCACTCGATGAGGGCGGCCGGTTCGTCGTCGTCAACTGGCACGACCGGCCGCCCGGGCGGACGAGCGTGCTCGGCGAACCGCGGGGCCCGCCCGAACCACTGCGGCTGTCGCCCGACGCGACCGTCGACGCCGTCGAGCCCGCTGGCTTCGACCCCGTCGAGACGGTCGAACTGGAGCCGTATCATTACGGCATCGTCTTCCGGCAAACGTAGTTATTCTATCGTGCAGTTCTGAGCGGGCGCCCGTGAGCGACGGCCCCGAGTACGACGTCGACTTCCGGGAACACCCCGAGGAGTACGACATCGGACGGGGTGAGGCCGGCGTATTCAAGGTCGAACCGTACAAGTCGGAACTCCTCCCGCTGTGGGGGTACGAGGACCGCGAGACCGCCGAAGCGGCCGCCGAAGCGATTCACGAGCGGTTCCGGGAGTACCGCGAGGCCGGGGACTTCGTTGGGATGGACATGGCCCGCAAATACCTCCAGATGGGGTACACGCGCGCGATGCGGTACGCGAAGTACCCCGGCGGCAAGAAGTACGACGACGACGGCGGCGAGCGGGAGGTCGAGCGGTGGGCCGACCCGGAGAAACGCGAGGCAGCGCTCGTCTTCGAGGAGCACCTCGAGGCGGTCCGCGACGACGAGACCTACCGGGAACTGAAGGAGCGACACCGCGAGCGGCACGGCTAGGGTTTATGTAGGGGGACGCGGCCAGGTCCCGCCGTGACGTAGACGCCGCCCGCGGCGAACACGGCAGGAGCCCGGCGCACCGCCGCGGTCATCGAACGGCGAGCGACCCCCGTTGTGCCCCGCGCCGGCTGTCAGCCCAGCCGCACTGGTTCTGCCGCCGGCTCGACCGACAGCGCCAGGCGGTCTCCGATCCCGATGTCGTGCCCCTCGTGGAACACTACCTTGGCCCCGAACGGAACCCGCGAGGCGAACAGCGACAGCCCGGTCGCGCGAACGGTCCTCCCTCGCCCGTCCTCGACGCGGACCGATACGTCGGCCCACTCCACGTCGCGACCGTTCGCGCTCCCCACCGTCGTCCCGAGCAGGGACAGTCCGTCCGACGTCGTGCTCAGAGCACCGCCACCGGTGTAGTGGACCAGGCCGCCGTCGAGCGGGACCCCCCGGTCGCTCGCGATGGCCGCGAACCCCTGGCCGTCGAACGTCGGCTCATCCAGCCGGACGTGGGTCGGTCCGGTCTCGACCACCTCGCCCGTCCCGTCCCACGGAACCCCCGCGACGCTCACGCCGACCGCCAGCGGCAGCGACCCCGTCGCGCGCCGGAGGTTCTGGTCGGGCTCCCGGAAGCCGAGGTGGATGTGGTCGTCGACCCACTGGCCGAAGAAGCCCGACCGGACCGGCTCGCCGAGCGGGTCGCCGACCGTCACCCGGTCGCCGGCCGCGACCGCCGGGTCGACGTGCAGAATCCTGGCGACGACATCGCCGCAGTCGACCAGCACGAGGTGGTCCTCGTCGACCGCGTACGGTTTCGGCGGACAGCGGACGATCCGGGTCTCGACCACCTCGCCGGCGACGGGCGACGGCGCGCCCCCGTCGCCGGGGTAGAGGTCGACGGCACAGCCGGCGTCGTGGGCGGGGTACGGCGAGTTGTACAGCGAGAAGCGCTCGTACCGGTTCACAACGTCCCCCGGCAGCGTCACCATACGGACGGTTCGTCCGTCGGCGTTTTATCACCGTCGGGACGTAGTCGTTCGTATGCACGTCGTCCGGGGGTCGCTGGCGGAGACCGAGCGCGACAGGCGGGTCACCCGTCGGCTCGCCGACCTCGTCGAGCGGACCGGGCGCCCGGCGGTACGGGCGTGGACGCCGCCCCGGCAGGTGGCCTTCGGTCGCCGGGACGCGTCGGCCGACGGGTACGACCGGGCCCGCCGGGCGGCCGTGGGGCGCGACTACCGCCCCGTCGAGCGGCGCGTCGGGGGCCGGGCCGTCGCCTACACGGGCGCGACGGTCGCGGTCGTCCACGGCGTGCCGGCCGACGGCGACAGGACCGACATCCAGGGCCGCTACGAGCGCGGCGCCGACCGGCTGCGAACGGCTCTCGAGTCGGTCGGGGCGGCGGTCCGCCCCGGTGAACCGTCCGCGTCGTTCTGCCCCGGCGACCACTCCCTGCAGAGCGACGGGAAGATAGCCGGCATCGCACAGCGCGTCCAGCGGGCGGTCGCACTCGTCGGGGGCTGTGCCGTGGTCGCCGAGACGGACGAGCGCGACATCGCTGACGTCCTCGAGCCCGTCTACGACGCCCTCGGGGTCGCCTTCGACCCGGCGAGCGTCGGGAGCGTCGCGGGCGCCGGCGGCCCCGCCGACCCCGAGCGCGTCGTCGACGCCATCGAGCGGACCTTCGTCGGCGACCGTGAGCCGACCCCCGTCGACGCACCGGAGCTGCTCTCCTGACGCGGCTCCGTGACGCTTACGACCTCCGGCCGCCGAGATGCGGTAATGCTCGTCCGGAACGCGAGGCTGGCCGACGGCCGGGTCCGAGACGTCCGCATCGACGGCGAGCGGATAGCCGAGATCGGAACCGGGCTCAACGACGACGAGGTCATCGAGGCCGACGAACGCCTGCTGTTACCCGGCATGGTAGACGCTCACGTCCACTTCCGCGAGCCGGGCTTTTCCCACAAGGAGACATGGCTGACGGGCGCCCGGAGCGCCGCCGCGGGGGGCGTGACGACGGTGTTCGACCAGCCGAACACCGAGCCGCCGACGGTCGACGCCCGGCGATTCGAGGCGAAGGCCGAACTCGCGTCGGCCTCAAGCGTCGACTACGCCATCAACGGTGGCGTCACGGCCGAGTGGACGCCGGCAGAACTGCTCGAGAAGCCGCTGGGAGCCCTCGGGGAGGTTTTCCTCGCGGATTCGACCGGGGAGATGGGAATCGAGGTCGAGCTGTTCGAGACGGCCGTCGAGCGCGCCGCAGCGGCCGGCGTTCCGGTGACGGTTCACGCCGAGGACGCCGACCTGTTCGACCGGAGCGTGCTGCCCGACGAGGAGGGTGACCCCGACGCCGACGCGGATGCCTGGAGCGCCTACCGGACCGCCGAGGCCGAGGTGGCGGCGGTCGAGCGGGCTTGCACGGTCGCGAGCGACCTCGGTGCGGAGATTCACGTCGCTCACACCTCGACACCCGAGGGCGTCGACGCCGCGACGGCGGCCGGCATGACCTGTGAGGTGACGCCCCACCACCTTTTTCTCTCCCGCGGTGACCTCGCGGACCTCGGGACGCTCGGGCGGATGAATCCGCCGCTCCGGAGCGAGGAGCGCCGGGCAGCGCTGTTCGAGCGACTCCGCGACGGGACGGTCGACGTCGTCGCGACCGACCACGCACCGCACACCCGCGAGGAGAAGGGCGCGAGCATCTGGGACGCGCCCAGCGGCGTTCCGGGGGTCGAGACGGCGCTGCCGCTGCTGCTCGAGGCGGCCCGGAACGGCGAGTTGAGTTACGAGCGCGTCCGCGACGTGACAGCCACGAACGTCGCCGAGATTTTCGAGTTACCGCGGAAGGGCCAAATCGAGGTGGGTCGGGACGCGGACCTCGTGTTGGTCGACGAGACCGACAGCGTCCCGATTCGTGGCGAGAAGCTCCACTCGAAGTGCGGCTGGACGCCGTTCGAGGGGCGGCGGGGCGTCTTCCCCGACCTGACGATGGTCCGCGGGACCGTCGTCTACCATGCCGCCGTCAGTCGTCGGCCTCGGCGCCGTGGGCGTGGTCCGTCTCGCCCTCCGAGGTCATCTCGTGGCCGCACTCGGGGCAGGTCACGTGGTCGTGCCGCAGCGCCGCCGAGGACTCCCGCACCTCGCGCATCACGCTGGAGATGCGCTCCTCGGCCTCGAGCTCCTCGTCGACGGTGAGCTCGACGCCCTCGACCTCCAGCAGGAACTTCGCGACCTCGGTTATCTCGTACATCAGCTCGTCGAGCTCCTCGGCGGTGTAGAAGTCGCACATGGCGCCGTAGAGGAAGGTCGCCCCGGCCTTGCGGACCTTCTCGTCGAAGCTCGCTCGGGCCTGGTTGACAGCCTGCGGGCTGTAGGTGTCGGTCATGAACGGCACGAGCTCCGGCAGGTTCTCGCCGATTTTCGTCATCTCGACGCCGGTCTCGGTGCGGAAGTCCGCACAGAGCCGCGCCATCGCCCACTCGCGGGCCGTGACGTACGTCCGTTCCCGGAGGAACTCGTTGGCCCGGTCGTACGTCGAGCCGTCGATCTTCGAGAAGCGGGCGTACTCCCGGACGTCCTGCGGAACGTCGGGGTCGGCGTCCTCGTCCGCGACCCGCTCGACCGCCGGCGTCGGTTCCTCCCCATCGTCCGCCGCCTGGGCGTCCTCGACCATACACCAGGTAGCGGCCCGCCGTCGAAAAAGCGTATCGGCGAGGGGAGCCGCTGGTGTTCGGCTCGGGACAGGACGGTCACGGGACGACAGGCGTGCCGAGTTATACGGGAGGCTTTTGCGTTCCGCCGTCGTA
Source organism: Halobacteriales archaeon QH_10_70_21 (assembly GCA_003021325.1). The sequence goes on along the minus strand of PXQM01000053.1, from coordinate 2,167 downwards.
ACTGCTCGCATGGACTTACTGCTGGGTATCGGCGACAGCGAGGACTCCTTCCGGGCGCTCGAGGAGACGATAGAGCGCGCGAGGGAGGCCGGCGATACGCTGACCATCGCCATCGTCGAGGACCCCGATTCGGAGACCGGAACCGGTGACGTGGAATCGCGGGTCGACGAGGCGCTGGCCGAGGCGTCCGTCGAGGCCGAGGTCAAGACCCTCACCGGCCATCCCGGCAGCCAGCTGCTCGAGCTGGCCGAGCGGGAGGGCTACGACCGTATCGTGCTCGGCGGGGGCGAAACGAGCCCGCTCGGCAAGGTCCAGCTCGGCTCCGTCGCGGAGTTCGTCCTGCTCAACGCGAGAACGACGGTGACCCTCGTCCGATGAGCCGCGAGCACCCAACCGAAATCGCGGGGCCGTACGAGGGACCGCCGCGGTCGTTCACGGACGCCGAGGGCCGCGAGATATCGATACGGCGGTGCGACGACGACTTCGAGGCGCTGGTGGAGATGTACCGGTCGTTCGACCCCGAGGACCGCGCCCAGGGCATCCCGCCGACGGACGAGGGGTCCATCCGCGAGTGGCTCGAATCGCTGATGAAGAGCGACTGCATCAACGTGCTCGCCTTCCACGAGGGCTCCGTGGTCGGCCACGCGATGCTGGTCCCGGACCGCCACGGCGACTCCGAGCTGGCGATATTCGTCCTCCGGGAGTACCAGCAGGCCGGCATCGGGACGGAACTGGTCGAGGCGCTGCTCGGCGCCGGACGGACGGCGGGCGTCGAGCGCATCTGGCTAACGGTCGAGCGCTGGAACGGCCCGGCCATCGCGCTCTACCGGAAGGTCGGCTTCGAATCGAGCGACTCGAGCGGCTTCGAACTCGAGATGGCCGCGACGCTGAACGACCCCGACTAAACCGAGAGGACGGGTTGTGACGCGTGGGCGAGGACGTACTCGGCGGCCTTCTCGATGACGGCCTCGGGATGGCCGGTGACCGGCTCGCGCGGGACGACGACGAAGTCGGCGTCGAGCGACTCCGCGACGTCGAGGATGACGCTCCCGGGGTGCTGTGAGAGCCGGCGCCACGAGAAGCCGTACGCCGAGGAGTGGTCGACGAGGACGCCGTGGGCGTCGGCCAGCGCCCGGACGCCCGCCATCACCTGCTCGCCCCGCCTCGCGACGGCGGCGGCCTCGACGTCGCCCTCCTGTATCGCGGCCGCGGCGTCCTCGTCGAGCACGTACAGCGCGTGGACGCCGGCGTCGTACCGCTCGGCGACCGCGATGGCGTACTCGACAGCCTCCATGGCCTCCTCGGAGCCGTCGACCGGGACGAGCACGGTGTCGACCTCCATACCGGCGCCTCGCGGCCGGTCGTGAAAAACCCTGTGCGTCCGTCCGGTTCGGCCGCTCCGACCGACGGCGGCGTCGCGGTCGGCAGTCGGCCCCACGTCTCGAACGGCGGGACCCCAGCGACGAGAGGTCGGTCTCGGAGAGGTCGAGTTCGTACCGTTCCTCGTCGTCTGGCGTCGGCGCCTCGTCGAAGGCGACCCCGGAGCCGGCATCGCTACGGCAGATGACCCGCGCCAGTCGGGCTCGCTCCGGCATCGGGTCGACGGCGGTCACGCACCGGCAGCGGGTTTCCGACTCGAGTTCGACGCCCGTGTACCACCCCGGCGGCAGGCCGCTCTCGTCGAGGTCGTACTCGTCGAGCGTCGGGTAGAGGTATACTGCCGGCTGTAATTATCTGAAACAGAGGTGCTGGAATCCGGGGTCCACAGACCCACTGCCGTCGAACATCTGGAACGAATACTCACGTAATTACAGCCGGCAGTATAGCCGTCGGCGTCGACGAACTCGTGATCGTCGAACCACTACGACACCCGCTCGTCGCTCCGGTTCAGGACGTCGAAGAACAGCAGCGTCGTCCGGCGGGTCTCGGGGGTCGAGGAGGCGTCCGACCGACAGCGTCGTCTCCTCGGCACCGACGAGCCGGACCGACAGCCGGTCGCTCCGTGCGTCGTCTCGTCCATACCGCGGTAACCACGCCCGGCGAGGTAACGTCTGGGGTGGGTGCTTTTATGCTGCCGCCGGTCGGAGGTCCCGGCATGTTCGACACGGTGGTGGTGGCGACGGACGGCTCCGAGAGCGTCTCCCGGGCCGCGGACTGCGCGCTGGAC
>PXQM01000052.1:741-6726 GCA_003021325.1 Halobacteriales archaeon QH_10_70_21 | reverse complement strand
GGCGGCCCCTGCATAATCCTCTCGACGTCGGGGATGGTCGAGGGCGGCCCCATCATGTCGTGGCTCAACCACGTCGGCGCCGAGGAGGCGTCGACGCTCACCTTCGTCGGCTACCAAGCCCAGGGGACGCTCGGCCGCCGCATCCAGAACGGCTGGGACGAGATTCCGATGAACGACCGCGTCGAGGGGCGCAGCACCCTCCAGCTGAACATGGACGTCGAGACGGTCGACGGCTTCTCCGGCCACGCGGACCGCCAGGGACTGGAGAACTTCGTCCGCACGATGAACCCTCGCCCCGAGAAGGTGCTCTGTGTCCACGGCGACGAGTCGTCGGTACAGGACCTCTCCTCGGCGCTGTACCACGAGTTCAACATGCGCACCTTTGCGCCGAAGAACCTCGAAACGTTCAGGTTCAAGTAGCCACCGAACGGAGCCGTCGGTAGTGACGATTCCCGCCCGTGGGACAGACGCCCGCCGCACCCGACGGCACGCCCGTGCCACACGACCGTGACGGACCGGCTGCCGCTTCTCATCGACATCGTCCTCGCGGTCGACCTGGCACAGCCCCTGGTGTTCCACGAGGCCACCAGGACCATCCAGCGGCTGGTCGAGGGCGCGACCGGCTGGCCGGGGCTCGGCATCATCTTCGTCTACTCGTTTCTCATCGCGTTCATCCTCCCCGGGCCGAGCGAGATAGTCCTGGTCGCGCCGCTTGACCTCGGGCTGTCCTACCCCGCGTCGCTGTCGCTCATCGTCATCGTGAGCTCGGTCGGGAAGGCGGCCGGCAGCGTCGTCGCCTTCCGGGTCGGCAAGGGCGTCAAGGAGTCCGGGCCGGTCGTCGCCTGGCTGCGGCGCTCCCGCTTCGACGTCGTGAAGTGGTCGGAGAAGCAGACCGTCGAGATCGCCCGGAAGTGGGGCTACCTCGGCCTCGCGCTCGCGCTCTGTGTGCCCTTCTTCCCCGACACCCTCTCGGTGTACGCGTTCGCGGTCCTCGAGGAGGACGACCTGAAGTTCGCGCTGGCGACGTTCGCGGGCAGCGTCGGGCGCTACCTGGTCGTCATCACCGTCGTCGGCGGGTCGCTGTCGCTTCTGTGACCGGGGTTACAGCGGGTCCCGCTCGACGGCCGGGTCGACGCCGGCGGCCGAGAGGTCCGCACGGATGCGCTCGCGCAGCGGCCCCGGCACCGACTCCCGGCCGACTGGTACCGCCTCGCCGTCGCCGCGAACCTGCCAGTAGACGACCACCCCGGTCGGTTCGTAGTACTCGACGCTGTACTGCTCGGTCGCACCCTCGTAGTGGACGCGAGCGGCGTACCCCTCGCTGCGCCACCCCTCGCGCTTGCTGAGCGCCGTCGTCTGCTCGCCCATGGACGCCGCGAGGACCGCCGACCGGTTGGGCGTTTCGACCCCCTCGGGCGTCGGGGGCTACTCTGCCGCCCACTCGAGGCCGTCTGCGGTCTCCCGGAGCGTCCCCTCGGCCAGCCACGTCTCGACGACCTGCCGGAGCCCTGCGCGGTAGGTGGGGTACACCGGCGTCCACCCGGCGTCGGCGGCGAACCGTTCGTTCGTCGTCGGCATCGGCGAGGACAGGGTCCTGGCGGTCACCTGCCCGACGAAGAACCGTGCCAGCCAGGCGGGTACCCGGCGGGGCGAGGGCGCCTCGAGCCGGTCGGCGAGCTCCTGCAGGACGGTCGCGACGGCCACCGGTTCGTCGTCGACGACGTGGTAGCGGCCCGAGGCGTCCGCCTCGACCGCGTCGGCGAGCGCGCGCCCGGCATCGTCGGCGTGGAGGAGGGAGAAGACGGCGTCCCGGCGGCCAAGCAACCCGCCGCCGACAACCGGGAGGCGCCCTTCCAGGAGCATCCGGCCCCACCGGCGCGTGTGCGCGGCGTCCGGCCCGTAGAGGAACCCCAACCGCAGGACGGTCGGCTCGAACCCGTGCGTTTCGCCGGCCTCGAGCAGGAGGTCCTCGGTCCCGGCCGCCGACCGGGTCGCGCGGTCCGGGTGCCGGTCGGCGGTCTCGTCGAACGCCGACCCGTCCGGCTGTCGGGCGACCCACACGACGCTCGGGAAGACGAACCGGTCGGCGCCCTCGCCCGCGACGTCGACCAGGTTGCGGGCCCCCTCCAGCCGGACGCGGTCGTTGCGCGCCCACTCCTCGTCGGTCGGCCTCGTCGACGTCGGGATAGCGGTCGCGGCGTGGACGACGACGTCGGCGTCGGCGGCCCCGGTCAGCGTCGCCGGCTCGAGGACGTCCCCTGCGGCCGGAGTTCCGCCGCGCGCCTCGACGCGGGCGGCCCCCTCGTCGTCGCGGACAAGCCCGGCGACGTCGTGGCCGCGGTCGGCGAGCAACGATACCAGCCGGGAGCCGAGTACACCGGTCGAGCCGGTCACGAATACGTCCATGGGCGACCGTTCGGCGCGTGGCGTCGAGTGGCTGCTGCCGAATCCGTCCGGCCTGTTTAACTACAGGGCGCCCGATGCCGGCGGCATGCAGCACGTCCGACTGACGCTCGACGCCGGCGGTCGCGAGGCCGACATCCACCCGATGTACGACCTGCTGAGCAACGCCGACTGCGTCGAGCGGGCGACGGCGCTGCAGTGGAACTTCACCGGCGAGGAGCTCGGCATCATGCACCACGTCGAGGGGGACGCCGACCGGTTCGCGGCGGCCGTCGAGGGGGTTCCGCAGGTCGTCGGCTACGAGCTCTCCCGGACGGGCGAGGGGGAATTCTACGCGTACGTCCGGGACGAGCTGACGCCGGCGGCCCGCGAGATGTTCGAGGTGCTCGCCGCGGGTACGGCAGTGGTCGTCCCGCCGGTGGTCTACGAGCCGGACGGGACCGTCTCGTTCTCGGCGTTCGGTCCGGCCGGGGAGATCGACGCTGCGGTCGAGCTCGTTCCCGATTTCATCGGCGTCGGGGTCCGGAAGGTGGGCGGGATGTCCGGGCTGCCGGGGCTCCGGGCGGCCGTGCTGAGCGACAGACAGCGGGAGGCTGCCCGGACCGGGCTCGAGCTTGGCTACTACGAGGTGCCGCGGACGGCCAGCCACGAGGACGTCGCGGCGGCCATGGGCTGTGCGCCGAGCACGGCCGCCGAACACCTCCGGAAGGCCGAGTCGAAGCTCCTCGACGCCGTGCTCGGCGGCGGGTAGTCGTACGAGTGATTGCGGCCCAGCGCAGGATTCAGGTAGTTACGTCCGGCAGTATCAGCCGCCCTCGGTTCCGGTCTGCCCAGGCGGCCGCCACGCCGACGATGTGGGCGCTGGCGAAGAAGAGCACGTCACCGCGGGCCAGGACGCTGGCGGGTATCGACTCGGGTGCCGGTCCGACGGCACCGGGGGCGGCACCGACGGCGATGGTCGAAGGCATGGCGGGAATCGCGAGCGGCATCAGGACGACGGGCGGCGCGCGGGTCACCGCGTCGACCACCACGGAGGGAGTACCGGGCAGGGAGGGTGCGAGCAGCGCCGCGTAGCCGGCGACCTGCAGGCAGAGGGCAGCAACGACGCGGGCGTCCAGGAACGACGAGGCCGGTGGGGCCACGACCGGAGAGAGGTTCCCGACCGGCAGAGGCGCGTCGGCCTCAGCGCCGGCGCCGCGACACCCGCTCTTCGGCCGTCCCGCTGGTGACCACCTCGTACAGCAGCGCGCGGCCGGCGCGCGGGCGTTTCCCGGGCCCGGACCCCGCGGGGGCGTCGCCGCCCTTCGGCCGGAGGACCCGCCCGAGCCGCTGTGTGAACTCCCGCTCGGAGCCCGAGCCCGACAGCACGACCGCGACGTTGGCGTCCGGGACGTCGACGCCCTCGTCGAGGACGTTCGCCGTCACCACCCGGGAGTAGTCCCCGCGGCGGAACCGCTCGAGTATCTCGCGGCGCTCGGCCGCCCCCGTCTCGTTGGTGACCGGCGGAATCAGGAACCGGTCGGCGATGTCGTAGACGAGGTCGGTGTGGGCGGTGAAGACGATGACCCGGTCCTCCCGGTGCCGCTCGAGGATTTCGCCCAGCACGGTCAGCTTCCCCTCGGCGTTCATCATCACCTCGCGGGCGCGCTGCTTGGCCAGGAGCGCCTCCCGGGCCCGGGGGTCCGAGCCCGACCGCTTGACCAGCTCCCGGTAGTCGCTGCCGCTGCGCAGCTGGAGGCCCGACTCCCGGAGGTAGTCGGTGAAGGTGCCCTGGTGGGCCTCGTAGCGCTCGCGCTCCTCCGGCGTCAGCTCGACCTCGAGGCGCTTGATATCGTAGTCGGCGAGGTGCTCGCCGGCGAGGTCGTCGGCGTCGAGCCGGTAGACGACCGGGCCGACCAGTTCCTCGATCACCTCGTGGGCGCCGTCCGGTCGCTCGAAGGTCGCGGTGAGCCCGAGCCTGGCCGGCGCGGCCATCAGGCGGGCGACGTCCCGGTAGCCCTCGCCGCCGAGGTGGTGGACCTCGTCGAAGACGAGCAGGCCGAACCGGTCGCCGAGCTCGTCCGCCCGGAGGTACGCCGAGTCGTAGGTGGCGACGGTTATCGGCTCGACGCGCTGTTCGCCGCCGCCGAGCCGACCGACGGGCCGGTCGAACTCCGCGGCGAGCTCCCGCTCCCACTGCTCGAGGAGGTCGATGGTCGGGACCACGACGAGCGCCGGGACCCCCAGCTCGACCATCGCGCCGATACCGATGACCGTCTTGCCGCTGCCGGTCGGGAGTTCGACGACCCCGCGGTCGCCGGCCTCGCGCCACGCCGAGAGCGCCTCGGCCTGGTACCCCCGGAGCTCGTAGTCGGTCGTCAGCTCCCCGACCGCCGGCGCCGACAGGACCTCGTCCTCGAGCTGGAGGCCGCGGTCGAGGCAGGTCTCCCGGAGGAAGGCGTACCGGTGTGCGGGGGCGCGGCGGCTCTCCGAGCGGTCGTCGCGGCGCACGAACGACAGCGTCCCGAGGGCGTCGGCGTCCGCGCCGTCGACGCGTATCGTCCCCTCGTCGTACCGGAGCCTGACCACGCTCCTCCTCGCGGGCCCGTCGGCTTAACTCCGACGCCGGCGCGGCGGTTTCTCAACCCTTATTGGCGCGGAACGGTTCGGCTCGGACATGAGCGACGAGCAGGGCGAGACCGTCGGATCGACCGACGCCGACGGCGGGGAGCCGGACGGAGACGCCCCTGGGACCGGAGCCGACGGCGAGCCGGGAGCGGAGACGGACCTCGAGGCCGAGCTCGACGAGCTGGCCGACGAGGCGGCACAGGAGTCCGTCGACGAGGTCGCCGAGCGCGTCGCCGACGGCGACGCCGAGACGGTCGCGACCGAAATCGTCGAGCTCCGCCGGGAGGTCGAGCGCCTGGAGCTCGAGCTCGAGGCGCTCGAGGCCGAACGGGACGACCTCGAGGACCGGCTCAAGCGGAAGGCCGCCGAGTTCCAGAACTACAAGAAGCGCCAGGAGAAGCGCCGCGAGGAGGTGCGGGAGCGCGCGACCGAGGGGCTCGTCGAGGAGCTCGTCGAGGTGCGGGACAACCTCGACCGCGCCCTCGAGCAGGACGCCGACGCCGACATCCGCGGTGGCGTCGAGGCGACCTTCCGCCAGCTCGACGAGGTGCTGGCCGGCGAGGACGTCGAGCCCATCGAGCCCGAACCCGGCACCGAGGTCGACCCGGCGCGCCACGAGGTGCTCCTGAACGTCGAGAGCGACCAGCCGGACGGCACGGTCGCGGAGCTGCACCGGGCCGGCTACGAGATGGCGGGAAAGGTGCTGCGGCCGGCGCAGGTGACCGTCGCGGACGGCGGGGCCGAATAGCGGTTCTGTTTATAGCTCCCGGTCGGCGAGAACCGACGGCGAGAAAACCGCAGGAAGAGACGCCCTCGTCCGGAGCCGTGGGTCGGCGTATCTAGCAACTTTTAACCGGTTCAGCCCGGTATCTACGTACAACATGGCGAGCAACAAGATTCTCGGTATCGACCTCGGTACCACCAACTCCGCGTTCGCGGTGATGGAAGGTGGCGACCCCGAGATAATCACCAACG
>PXQM01000052.1:0-707 GCA_003021325.1 Halobacteriales archaeon QH_10_70_21 | reverse complement strand
AGGGCGAACGCCTGGTCGGCAAACCGGCCAAGAACCAGGCCGTCCAGAACCCCGACCGGACGATCCAGTCCATCAAGCGGCGCATGGGGGAGGACGACTACACGGTCTCGGTCGACGACGAGGCGTACACGCCGGAGCAGATTTCGGCGATGATACTCCAGAAGATCAAGCGTGACGCCGAGGAGTACCTCGGCGACGATATCGAGAAGGCGGTCATCACGGTGCCGGCGTACTTCAACGACCGCCAGCGGCAGGCGACGAAGGACGCCGGCGAGGTCGCCGGCTTCGAGGTCGAGCGCATCGTCAACGAGCCGACCGCGGCGGCGATGGCCTACGGGCTCGACGACGAGTCCGACCAGACGGTGCTCGTCTACGACCTCGGCGGCGGCCCCTTCGACGTCTCGGTTCTCGAGCTGGGCGGCGGCGTCTACGAGGTCGTCGCCACCAACGGCGACAACGAACTCGGCGGCGACGACTGGGACGAGGCCATCATCGACCACCTGACCGACGCCTTCGAAGAGGAGCACGGCATCGACCTCCGCGATGACCGCCAGGCGCTCCAGCGGCTGACCGAAGCCGCCGAGGAGGCGAAGGTGGAGCTGTCCTCGCGGAAGGAGACCACGGTCAACCTGCCGTTCATCGCCGCCACGGACGAGGGGCCGCTCAACCTCGAGGAGACCGTCTCGCGGGCGACGTTCGAGTCGCTG
>PXQM01000051.1:10021-10596 GCA_003021325.1 Halobacteriales archaeon QH_10_70_21 | reverse complement strand
TCTCGGACGCCTGCGGCGCCCAGATCGGCGGGCTCGGCATCGCGCCCGGCGCCAACGTCGGCGACGGCCGCGTGCTGGCCGAACCCGTCCACGGCTCCGCCCCGAAGTACGCCGGCCAGGACAAGGTGAACCCGACCGCGATGATTCTCTCGGGGCGCATCATGCTCGAGTTCATGGGCTGGAGCGACGCTGCCGACCTGGTCCGGGACGCCGTCGAACGGACCATCGTCGACCGGAAGGTCACCTACGACATCGAACGCCAGATCGAGGGCGGCGAGAAGCTCGCCACCAGCGAGTACGCCGAGGCCGTCGTCGACAACCTCCACGACCTCGCCTGACCCGACCGCCGCTACCGCGCTGCCGTTCTGTTCCGAGGACCGCCGCTACCCAGTCTCGTCCGTACCACTGTTCTGCTTCGACGACCGTCGCTACCCCGCCTCGTCCGCGTCGCCGTCGTCCGTCGACGCTACCAGTTCTATCGGGGAGTTCTCCTGCAGTTGGTGGTACCACTCCAGCGTCTCGGCCGCGTCGGGCCGCTCGACGCTCGTCGAGCCGCGGTCGGCGACGGCGACCCG
>PXQM01000051.1:6002-9973 GCA_003021325.1 Halobacteriales archaeon QH_10_70_21 | reverse complement strand
CCGTCCGTCGTCGGGGTCGCCGCCGGGTCGAAGGCCGCCAGCGCGGCGACCAGCCGCCGGCGGTCGAACCGCTCGGCGGCCGGTGCTGGGGTGAAATCGCTGGGCTCCTGGTAGACCAGTTGGCTCCCCTCCTCGAAGAACCGGAGGACCGTCTCGCCGTCCTCGTGCCAGACGCCCCGGAAGACGCGGGCCTGTGGTGCCGGCTGCAGCCGCACGACGTCGAACCGCCGGTAGGTGTGGGCCCCGTCCTCGACCGTCGACAGGATGCGGATCGAATCGAGCGCCTCCCCGTCGACGCGGACGACGTACTCGATGCCGATCGTCGCCGAGCCGCCCGCCAGGGCTCCGACGTGGGCGTCCCCGGCCGCTGCCGGGTCGACGCCGCCGTCCGTCACTGACTGTACCGACTCCGCCGCCGGGACCGGCACGGGGGTCACCGTTTCGGTGGCGTCGCCCGCAGGCGGCTGGCGGCCGGAGCAGCCGGCCAGGAGGCTCGCGGCCCCGGCCAGCGCGCCGAGGTAGCCCCGCCGGCGCATCCTCACTCCGCCCAGTCGGGGTCGGGTCGCGGCGGCGCGAAGATATCGACGCCGCGGACGACGCGCTCACCTCTGTTCTCGGCGGCGTGCGGCTCCTCGCCCGGGATGGTGAACGACTCGCCGGCGCCGACGACGAGCTCCGTCCCGTCGACGAGGAACGTCAGCTCGCCCTCGTAGACGAAGCCGGTCTGCTCGTGGTGGTGGCTGTGCTCCGGGACGGTCGCCCCCGGCTCTATCTCGAAGCCCTGGATGCTGGTTCGCTCGCCGGTCGCCAGCTGCGTCAGGTTGACCTGCTCGACCGCCTCGACGGTCTCCCGCTCGGAGAGTCCGACGCGTTCCATGGTGTACCGAGGGTCGGGGCCGTCTTGAGCCCTTCCCCGCCGATCGGGGGCGGTCGGCAGTCCGTCGTCGGTCGCGCCCGGATCGCCGGCCCCGGGTCGAGACTACCCGAGGTTCCGGTCGTCGAGCAGTGCCGCGAGCCGTTCGCGGGCCGCGTCGTCCGGCGGCCGGTGCGGCGAGCGGACGCGACCGGCCGGGGCGCCACGCTCCCGCATCGCCCACTTCAGCCCCGGGACACCGAACTCGGCCGTGACCGCGCGGTTCAGCGCGACGAGGTCGGCGTTCAGCTCCCGGGCGCGCGCCTCGTCGCCACGCCCGTGGGCGGCGTACACCCGGGCGACCGCCCCGGGCGCCAGGTTGGCGAGCGCCGCGACGCCGCCGGTACCGCCGGCGGCCAGCGCCTGCGCCAGGACGCCCCCGCTGCCGACCATGAGGTCGAAATCGTCGGTGGCGGTCTCGCGGCGCGTCCGGACGAACGCGTCGATGTCGCCGCTGGAGTCCTTCATCCCGGCGACGTTCGGGTGTCCGGCGAGACGGCCGACGGTCGCCGGCTCGAGCCGGATGTCGGTGTACGCCGGAACGGAGTACAGGTACACCGGCAGGGGCGATACGTCCGCGACCTCCCGGTAGTAGGCCTCGAGCGTTGCCTGGTCGTGCGTGTAGTAGAACGGGGTAACGACCATCGCGGCGTCGGCGCCGGCGTCGGCGGCGGCCCGGGTCGCCGCCAGCGTCTCGCGCTTGCCCGGGCTGCCGGTGCCGGCGACCACGGGGACGGACGCGGCGTCGGCGACGGTCTCGACGACGGCCGCCCGTTCGTCGGCGGTCATGAGTTCGGCCTCGCTGTTCGAGCCACACGGGACGACGAAGTCGACGCCGCGTTCCTCGACCCACGCGACCAGCTCGCGGAGCCGGTCGTGGTCGACGTCGCCGTCGGGGTCGAAGGGGGTGACGAGCGGCGGTCCAGTTCCCTCCATGCGTCGAGGCGGTCCGCCGGCCAGTTGTGGCTTTCGACCGCGGCGGCGCAGCCGGCAAGCGCCCCCGGCCGGCACCGACCTTTTGTCCGATGGCGCCCCGTCGATGAGCACCGGGCCGGTCCCGTCGGTCAGCGGCCGGCACCGACCTTTTGTCCGATGGCGCCCTGAGTGGGGGTATGTACTCGGTCGTCGGCTGCTCGGAGTGTCGGCACCTGTGGGTGGTCGAGGGGCGGCCGGGGACGACGCGGTGTCCGCGCTGCCGGACCCGCCACCGGTTCGAGACGCTGCGGGCCTTCGCGGAGACGGACACGTCCGACGCGGCCGCCCGCGTCCGGAGCTCGATGCTGGCCGACCGGGCCGACGACGGCGAGTTCCTCGACCCGGCCGACATCGACGCCGACGAGGTTGGGATGAGCGACGAGGCGTTCCTCTCGGCGTCGGGGCTGGACCCCGAGACGGTGGCGGCCGCCGGCGAGCGCGCGACCGAACGCGGCGGCTCCCGGAGCCGCAAGCAGGTTGTCCTCGACGCGCTCTCGGAGCTCGAGGAGCCGACGGCGCGGGCCGTCCGCGGGTACGCCGCCGACGCGGGGGTCGAGGCGTCGTACGTCGACCGGGCGCTGACGAAGCTCGAGCGTGCCGGCGAGGTGACCGAAACGGACGGCGTCTACCGGAGGCTGTGAGCCGGGACGACGGCGGCGACGACTACCGCTTCGACCCCGCGGCGTTCGAGGACGCGGCCGAGTCGGGCGGGCTCGACCCCGTCCCGGTGGCAGGCCTCCGGCTGCCCGCAGCCTTCCTGTCGGTCCTCTTCGTCGGCGCGGGCCTGCTGTTGGGCTGTCCGGTCTACCTCCGCCGGGGACGGTGGCGGCTCGGGGCGGCACACGGTATCGGCGGCGTCGGCTGGACGTTCGTCGCCGTCGGAACCGTCCTCGGGAGCGGGCCGCTGCTCCTGGTCGGACTGGCGGTCCTGGTCGGCGGCTGCGTCGGCCTGCTGGCGACGATGAGCCGGTCGTCGTACTGATACTGCCGGCTGTAATTACGTGAATATGTGTTCCAGCTGTTCGACGGCAGTGGGTCTGAGAACCCCGGATTCCAGCACCCCCGCTTCAGATAGTTACAGCCGGCAGTATGAGTCGACGGGGATTTGTAACGGTGGGTCGACGTGCGGACATGGGTCCTGCTGGGCGACATCGCGGCCGACCTGCCGGAGGCGCTGTTCGTCGGGGGCGGCGTCGCCGTCCTCCTGGGTGCGGCGGCCGTCCACCTGGTCGGCGACGAGGAACGTGCGGCTGCGGGCTGGGGCTTCTTCGCGTTCGCGCTGGGCTTCTTCGGGGTCTTCGACCTCGAGTCCTCCCTCACCATCGTCGCCGTCTTCTCGCTCGTGCTGGCCGGTATCGCGCTGCAGGTGAGCCAGCGCATCGAGGACCGGCTCTGACACCCACGGCTGTCGAATCCACCCGGTTTTAGACCGTGGCGCGCGGAGGGTGCGTATGGAGATTCGCCGGCCGACGGTCGCCGACGCTCGCGAGGTCCGGGCGGCGTGGGCGCGGGCCTGGCGCGCCGGGCACGGCGACCTCGTCTCCGAGGACGCCCTCGCGGCCGTCACCGTCGACCCAGACGCGGACGACCTCGAGCGGTGGCGCGAGCGCATCGAACGGTGGCGGGACCGGATGCTGGTCGCCGACGACGACGGCGTCGTCGGCTACGCGCAGTTCCGGCGGACCGAGACCAAGCCGTTCGTCGGCGACGACGAGGCGGGCCTCAAGGAGCTGTACGTCCGCCCCGACAGGTGGGGCGACGGGGTCGGAACGGCGCTGCTGGAGGCGGGCGTCGACGACGTCGAGACCTGGTGGCGGCTACCGAATCTCGGCGAGGAGTTCGAACGTCGTCTCGCGGAGCCCTACGGCCCGTCGCCCGGTTTCCTCGGGGCCGTGCTGGGCCCGCACGTGCACCGACTCGAGGTAGCAGACCAGACAGAGGAGCCGAAAGAACGGCGCGCGGTCGGTGACACCGGGCGGTAGCGACCGGGCCGACTCGTACCCCTCTCGGAACGCTGCTGAACCACCCGTGCCGGCGAACGTCGGCAGGACCGGCCGCCAGTAATCGTGCTCGGCAGGGGCGG
>PXQM01000051.1:0-5991 GCA_003021325.1 Halobacteriales archaeon QH_10_70_21 | reverse complement strand
CACCTGGCCCGTCCGCCGTCCACGGTGACGTGCTCCGGGGTCCACCAGCCGTGACAGGGGACCGACTCCCCACCACCGGCGAACGCGTCGGGGCGTTCGGTCAGGGCGTCGACGGCCGCGTCCACCACGTCGCAGTGCCCGTATCTGGCGAGCGGCCGGCGCCGCTCCTCGAGGTACGCTACGGCGGCCGCGTGCCGGTCGTCGTGCGGCGCGGTGAGACCGTCGCTGGTCGGCGTCGGTCGTCCGTAGCCGTCCACCGTCGGCTCGGAGTCGGCGTGGAGCCGCGCGAGCGCCCGGCCCCCTGCGGAACACTACGCGTCGGTGGCGCCGGGGTCGGCATCCGGCGTCGGTGCCGCCGGGGCCCACTCAGTGAGGAACCACGAATCGCCGACGACGCGGACCTCGACACCGGGACCGCCGTGTGTTCGTCGACGAGGGCAACGACGTGGCCCTCGGTGGCCGCACGTCCCGTCGGCCCCCCGTTTCCCCTGTAGACGGCGCGACGGTCGTCGACGCGGACTTCGTACACCTGGTGGGCGGGACGTCGTGGCGGCAGGGGACGATGCTGTAGTCGTCGAAGAGCGGTGCGAGCCGCTCGTGGACGGTATCGTTCGTGCTTGGAGCACCACTGACGGGTGGCTCCCGGCCGCCCACGGCACGGTGCCGCGGCTACGGCCTCGAGAACACGTCCGGACGGTTTCGCCGGTCCGACAACCCGTTTTCGGCTCGCCGCTGCTACCGCCCGAGTTCCGCGTGGGCGCTGGCGAGGTTGTCGGAGGCGAGCGCGCCGAGCAGCGACAGTTCGCCGCCCAGGGCGGCGGTCGCGATGACCTCCGCGAGTGCGTCGGCGTTGCTCCCTGCAGGGTCACCGCCGCCACGGACGCCGACGACGTCCAGCGATTCGGCCTGCGTCGGGAGCTTCGTCCCGCCGCCGACCGTTCCCACTTCGAGCGACGCGAGCGTGATGCTGGCGTACAGGGCGTCGTCCCGGACCTCCGCCGTGGTGATGGCGTTGGCGCCCTCGACGACCTGGGCCATGTCCTGGCCGGTCGCGAGGAAGGCGGCGGCGACGGTGTTGGCGGCGTGGGCGTTGAAGCCCAGCGACCCGGCCTTCGCCGACCCGACGAGGTTCTTGCGGGTGTTGGCCTCGACGATGGCCTCCGGTGTCGTCTTGAAGTAGCTCTCGACGGTCTCCCGGGGAATCTCGACGTCGGCGGCGACGGTCCGTCCCCGGCCCTCGACGCTGTTGACTGCGGCCGGCTTCTTGTCCGAACAGAGGTTCCCCGACAGCGCCACGAGGTCGGCGGGCGTCTCCGTCTCGACCACCTCGCAGGCGGCCTCGGTCGCGATGGTGGCCATGTTCATCCCCATCGCGTCCTTGGTATCGTAGGCGAACCGCAGGAAGACGCTGTCACCGACGACGTACGGCGTCACGTCGCGCAGCTCGCCGTGACCGGTGGTGGACTCGGCGGCGGCGGCGAGCTCTTCGACGTTGGCGCGGACCCAGGCGGCCGCCTCGCCGGCCTCGCCGATGTCCGCGACCCGGAACACCGGCGCCCGCGTCATCGCGTTCTTCAGCACCCGGGCCGTGGCGCCGTCGGCCGCCCGGATCGCCGCACAGCCGCGGTTGACGGAGGCGACGAGCGCCCCCTCGGTCGTCGCCAGCGGGAGGTACATCGCTCCGTCGATGGCCCCGCCGTCGACGCGGAGCGGTCCCACGACGCCCATCGGCACCTGTGCGGCCCCGAGCATGTTCTCGATGTTCGGCCCGGCGTCGGCGGCGTCGAAGGCGTAGGCGCCGACGGCCTCGAGGTCGGTGCCGGTCTCCCCGGCCAGCAGCAGCCGGCGGGCCTCGGCGGCGACGTCGGCGTCGGCGTGCCCCTCGAGTTCGTGCAGGCGCAACTCGCCGTCCCGGACGCGGTCGCGGAGGTCGGCGGCGTCGGTCATACCCGGAGGTTGCCCGGCGGGAACCTAACGGTTGCGGGAGCGGCTGCTCGCCGGTTCAGGTCAAATAAAAGCCCCGTCCGACCCCCCACGGCACGGCTCTACGGGAGGAGGACGCCGTCGATGACGTGGACGACGCCGTTGGACGCCTCGATGTCCGTCGCGACGATTCCGGCCTGGCCGCCGTTGAGGGTGGTGCCGTCGGTCGTGACCGAGCCGCCGTTCAGCATCTCGATGTCGCCCGGGTTGACGACCGAGGACGCGTATCGTCGCCCCTCGGTCACGTGGTACAAGAGGATGTTCGCCAGGTCGTCCCTGGCGAGCAGCGCCCCGGCCGAGATTCCCAGTTGCTTGAGCAACGCTGCGAACGCGTCGTCGGTCGGCGCGAACACCGTGTACTGGTCGTCCTCGCTGGCCAGAACCTCGTCCAGTCCCGTTTCCTGGAGCGCGGCCACCAGCGTATCGAATCGGGACTGGGGGTCGCCCGCGGCGATGTCGACGATGGTGGCGTCGCCGCTGGCTCCCTGTCGCCGTCCGTTCGCTGCGGCCGTTCCGGCTGTGCCGGCCAGCAGGGCTGCGCTTCCGCCACCGACGGTCCTGAGTACCGTTCGTCGTGTCCGTTCCATTCGTCGAACCACGCCTCGTGATCCGTCCGCACCCGTATGAGCGACTGGCCAACGAGTTGGGTATTGTATATAAAGCTTGTTCCGGAGATGCGCTACTATTTAAAAATCTGGTATCGACTCACCAAGTGTGTCGCGGTCCTCCCGCCGTCGTTCTCCCACGAGGTTTCAAGAGCGTCGGCCCCCGCGTTCCCGGCATGACAGCAGCGGCCGACCGCGTCTTCACGAACGCGGAGGTACACACGCTCGCCGACCCCGACGAGACCCACGAGGCGGTCGCCGTCCGCGACGGTCGCATCGTCCGGGTCGACTCCGAGTACGAGGTCGACTTCCTCGTCGGCACCGAGACCGACGTCGTCGACTGCGGTGGCGGCGTCCTCCTGCCGGGGTTCATCGACGCCCACACGCACATGGAGGTGGTCGGACAGCGGCTCGTCCACGCCGACCTGGGGGCGGCGGCGGACAGCGAGGCGGCCCTGGAGCGGCTCGCGGCCGCGCCCGGCGACGAGTGGATTCTCGGCTACGGCTACGACGAGTCGACGTGGCCGGCCGGGGAGTACCTCACGCGCGAGGAGCTGGACGCGGTGTCGACGGAGCTGCCCGTCGTCGCCTTCCGCGAGGACCTGCACACGGCGTCGGTCAACTCCGTCGTCCTCGAGCGGTACGGCGAGGAGCTCCCCGACGACGGAATCGCCAGCGAGGACGGCGAGCCGACGGGCGTGGTCACGGAGGACGCCGCGGAGTTCCTGCGGATGGAGACGGCACCGGGCCGCGAGGAGACGAGGGAGCTCGTCGCTGCGGCCCGCGATTTCGCCCACGAGCGCGGCGTGACGGGCGTCCACGACATGGTACGTCGCTCGGACGCGCCGGCGGCCTACCGCGAGCTCGCGGTGGCCGACGAGCTGGACCTGCGGGTCCGGCTCTACTACTGGACGGACCACCTCGACGCGCTCGAGGAGACCGGCCTGACCACCAACCACGGCGGCGAGTACGTCGAGGTGGGCGGCATCAAGACCTACACGGACGGCTCGCTCGGCGCCGGGACGGCGAAGCTCTCGGCGCCATACGCCGACCGGGAGGGGACCGGCGAGTGGGTCGTCCCGCCGGCCGAACTGGCGGAGGTCGCAGACCGGGTCGAGGCCCTGGGGCTGCAGCTGGCGGTCCACGCCCTCGGCGACGCGGCGGTCGGCGAGGCGCTCGACGCGCTGCCGGACGAGGGTCGCCACCGCATCGAGCACGTCGAGCTGTTGCCGTCGGACCGCGACCTGGCGGACTTCGGCGCGGTCGCCTCGATGCAGCCGAACTTCCTGCGGTGGGCGCGCGAGGGCGGGCTCTACGAGACGCGGCTCGGCTCAGCGCGGACCGAAGCCTCGAACCGCTTCTCGGACGTCCTCAGGGCGGGCGTGCCGCTGGCGTTCGGCAGCGACTGCATGCCGCTGGACCCGCTGTACGGCGTCCAGCAGACGGTCACGGCGCCGGCGCCCGGCCAGCGGCTCGGCGTCACCGAGGCGCTGCGGGCCTACACGTCGGGGGCGGCCTACGCGGGCCACGCCGAGGACCGGTTCGGGACCGTCGAACCCGGCAAGCGCGCCGACCTCGTCGTCCTCGCCGACTCGCCGTGGGCCGTCGACGACGACGCCATCGCCGATGTCGACGTGGCGATGACCGTCGTCGACGGCGAGGTCGTCTACGAGCCCTGACGGCCGTCAGAGCACTCCCGAGTGCGCCACGCGTTCGGACTCGGCGTCGCGGATCTGTGCGACGGCGACCGACGCGCCCGCCGCTGCGGGATAGACGACGTTGTCGACGTGCTCGAGGTAGGCGTAGTCCTGCTCGCCGTCCTCGCTGATGCGGAGGAGGGTTCTCACCTCCGGTGCGAGCTCGGACGCGAGTTCGCAGACCGCCAGGTTCGTCGCCGTGTCGTTCGTCAGCGCGGCGACGACGTCGGCCGTCGAGGGGTCGACCTCGCGGATGACGTCTTCGTCGCGCCCGTTGGCGACGAGCACCTGGCTCATCAGTGGGTCGGGAATCCGCTCGGCCTTCGCCTCGTCCTGTTCGATTATCGTGACCGCGTAGCCCGTCTCGGCGAGCTGGCGGCCGACCCGACGGCCGACGCGGCCGCCGCCGACGAGTATCGCGCTCCGGCTTTTCTCGGTATCCATGCGGCTGTCTGTGCACGAGTGGATATAAGCTGATGGATAAACGGAAAACAGAACGGGTAGAAATAGGAGTAGAATCGAACAAGACGGAAAAATCGGGTCGGTTCGCCGATTCGGGGCAGGCGGGTATCGCGGGTGCCGACCCGCAGTGGTCGTGTCGATGGAGACGGATATTTGACGGGGGCGCCCGAACCCGACATCGATGCTGCACACGCCAACGCGGGTCGGCCTGGTTGCCGCCCTGGTCTTCGCGTTCGCGGTCGTCTGGTACTACGAGGGGCGTGGCCGCTGGCGCGCTCGGCTTGCGGACCGGTTCGTCCTCGGGGTTCCGTGGGGGACGCTCGTCACCGTGGCCGTCGTCGTCGGCTTCTACCTGTTCGCCCAGAGCGGCCTCGAGCACTGGGAGTCGCCGGTCGTCTACCCGTTCGTCACGTGGTCGTACTTCTACCCGACCGGCATCCTGACCGCCGGCATCGCCCACGGCTCGGCCGGTCACATCGTGGGCAACATGACTGGGACGCTGGCGTTCGCACCAATCGTCGAGTACGCCTGGGGGCACTATCCGCCGGCGTCCGGCGGCAGGGAGCGGCTCGAACGCCGGCGCGGCGGCTCTGGCGGCCTCCTCGGGCAGCCGGCCGTCCGGGCGCTGGTCGTCTTCCCGGCGGTCCTGCTGCTTGCGGCGTTCGTGACCGCGGCGCTCTCGTTCGGGCCGGGGCTGGGCTTCTCCGGCGCCGTCTTCGCCATCGCGGGCTTTGCCGTCGTGAACTACCCGGTCACGACGCTCGTGGCGCTGGTCGCCTCCAGCGCGGTCCGGACGGTCTACACGGCCCTGACCGAGCCGGTCGTCCGGGCGACCGTCGAGTCCGGCGCGCCCTCGCCGCCGCCGTGGGCCTCCATCGCCTTCCAGGCGCACATGCTCGGGTTCCTGCTGGGCGTCGTCGCCGGCGGGCTGCTGCTGCGGCACCGGGGGCGACGGCCCGCCCTCGGCCGGGTGTTCTTCGGCACCTTCCTGCTCGGGACCGTCCAGGCGCTGTGGCTGCTGGTGTGGTTCGAGGACGAGACGCTCATCCTCTACCGGGGTGCGGGCGTCGCGCTCGTATCGGTGCTCTCGGTCCTGGTGGCGGCCGCCGCCGGCGCCAGCTCGGCGCCGTCTGGCTGGTCCTCGTCGCCCTCGGCACGGCCGTCGGGGTCGCCGGGGTGGTGATGGAGGGCGAGTTCGTCGGCGTCGGCGCGGGGCTTTTCGTGTTCGTCGGAGTGATTCTCGC
>PXQM01000043.1 GCA_003021325.1 Halobacteriales archaeon QH_10_70_21 | reverse complement strand
CATGGACGTCCAAGTAACGAATATGGTGAATGCCACCAACAAGCACACTTTTGCCAGGTCGTCGTGTATTCTCATGGTGCCTCACAGAAGAGGCCAGAGGTGACCAGCCGTGCCACACCACATCGAGCCGCGCAAAGTCGTACAGACGACCGAGGGCCTACTCGTCGGCGCGACGATACTCGCCGGAACCAGTAGCGCCGACGAATTCGAGGGAGGCCTGCAAATGGACGGTGGGTCGCTTCCACCCTGCCGGCGTCATCCCACGGCCTTAGCCGTGGGCGCTCGCCTCGAACGACTGTAATATAAATGCGTTCACGACGGGGAACGCACTCGTACCGTGGCTACTCGCTGCTGCCGTTCATCGACACCCTGAAATTCAACTCTCGGTGAGTTCGCTCCGGCTGGTGAGTTCGTCCATCGCTTCGAGCGCTCCGATTTTCTCCTGGATAGCCTGCCGCGTAACCTCGCTCCAGTTGATTTCCGGATGCTTGCCCATGCGCTCTTTTATGTCGTCACCGGGGTCGACGACGAGGACGTGGCACCGACCTGTCCGACCGTCGCCGCGACGTGGCGGCCCGAAACGGGTGGATTTTCAGGGGGACCGACACACGGTGGACACATGAGCGCCGACGACGACGAGCTTCCGGACATCCCGGTCGTCTGCAGCGAGTGTGACACGCGCACGAAGGTCCCGTTCCCGGAGGTCGAGAACACCGTCACCCGGCACAACGAGCGGCTGCACGACGGCGAGGCGGTCGCGGAGGTCGACCCCGCGGTGATGGACCGGCTCGCGGACTTCGTCGCCGAGGACCTGGGGCTGCTCGAGTAGACCCAAGGGTTTAGCGTCCGGGCGCGCAGGGTACGGCATGCTCACACCCACCGCGTGCCGCGCGGAGATAGCCGGGCTCCACGAGTTCTTCGTCGAGTGGTTCACCGGCCGGGCCGACGGGCCCTCGCCCTCCCGGCTCGAGGACGCGCTCGCGCCGGAGTTCGAGATGGTGACGCCGACCGGCGAGCGGGTCGACCGCGAGGCACTGGTCGACGGCATCGCCAAGTCCCACGGCCGTCACGCCGGCGAGTCGTTCGACATCGACGTCCGGGAGGTGGAGACGGTGGCGCTGCTGGAGGACCACGCCGTGGTGCGCTACGAGGAGTGGCAGTCGACGGCGGTGGGCGAGGCCGGACGGGTCAGCACGGCGCTGTTCCGGGCCGAGGGGGCGGCGCCGGAGGGCGTCGTCTGGGTGACGCTGCAGGAGACCCGCGTCGAGTCCTGAGCGGGGCGACATCGCCGCGACGGCGACAGAGCGCAAAGGAAATCTTCAAAGGGAACCCGAATCGAGAGGCAAACAATGGCCCTAGTACCGTACGAGACACTGGCGTTCCTGCTGTTCGCCCTGGTGACCGTCGGGGCGAGCCTGGGCGTCGTTCTGGTCCGTGACGTATGGCACTCGGCGCTACTGCTGGGCGTGGCGCTGCTCTCCGTCGCGGTCCACTACGTCCTGTTGAGCGCCGAGTTCCTGGCGGCGATGCAGGTGCTCGTGTACGTCGGCGGGGTACTGATCCTCATCACCTTCGCCGTCATGCTGGTCCGCCGCGAGAGCGGGCCGGAGACGGAGGTGGCGCCGTGACGACCCGCCCGCGGCTCCACGGCGGGAGCAAGCTCACCGGCCTGCTGGCGGTCGGGCTGTTCGCCTTCCTGGCGGCGGTGTTCATCACGTCGGGCTTCGGCACCGCCGAGGGGTTCGCCGACGGCTCCGTCACCCGCTCGATCGGCTACGCGATGTTCAACCTCGATGCGGGCGACGTCGCCAGCGAGGGCTTCCTCGTGGCGTTCATCACCATCGCCGTCGTGCTCGACGCCGCGCTCGACGGCGCCGTCATGCTGGCGAAGAAGGACGAGGAGGGTGAGGCCTGATGGTCCTCGGCTCCGTTCCCGCGCAGTACTATCTCGTCCTGTCGGCGGCGGTGTTCTGCACCGGCGTCTTCGGCATCCTGACGCGGGAGAACGCCCTGATGTTCCTGATGAGCGTCGAGCTGATGTTGAACGCCGCGAACATCAACCTCGTCGCGTTCGCGTTCTACTGGGGGAACATCACCGGCCAGGTGTTCACGCTGTTCACGATGGCGCTGGCGGCCGCCGAGGTCGCCATCGGCATCGGCATCATCCTGGTCCTGTACCGTAACTTCGACGACGTCGACGTGACCGAGGCGACGACCCTGAGGTGGTAACAATGGCAGGAATATACGCATACGCACCGGCTATCGCCGCGCTTCCGCTCGTCTCGTTCCTGGTCGCCCTGCTCGCCGGCCGCTGGCTGCCGAAGAAGGGCGCGCTCGCGGGCATCCTCGCGACGGCCGGCTCGCTCGGGCTCTCCGTGGTGATGCTCGTCAACCTCGTTCTCACCGGCGAGGGGTACAACGAGACGCTGTACACCTTCGTCGACGGCATCGACACGTTCGACCTCACGTTCGGCGTCCTCGTCGACCCGCTGTCGGCCGCAATGTTGGTCATCGTCTCGCTCATCGCCTTCCTCGTGCACGTCTTCTCGCTGGGCTACATGAACGACGAGGGCGAACCGGGGCTGCCGCGCTACTACGCCGGCCTCGGGCTGTTCTCGTTTAGCATGCTCGCGTTCGTCTTCTCGGCGAACCTGCTGATGGCGTTCGTGTTCTTCGAGCTCGTCGGCCTCTGTTCGTTCCTGCTCATCGGCCACTGGTTCCGCGAGGACGCGCCGCCGTCGGCCGCCAAGAAGGCGTTCCTCGTCACCCGCTTCGGCGACTACTTCTTCCTCATCGGCGTCGTCGGCGTCCTGGCGACGTTCGGCACGGCGCAGTTCGCCGGCGAGGGTGGATTCCCGGCCATCGCCGAGCACGTCCTCGACCCCGAGGCGAGCGCCGAGGCGACCGTCACCACCTTCGGCGTCGCCCCGGAGACGTGGTTCGCGGTCCTGGGCCTGCTCGTGCTGGGCGGCGTCCTCGGCAAGTCCGCGCAGTTCCCGTTCCACACGTGGCTGCCGGACGCCATGGAGGGCCCGACCCCGGTTTCCGCGCTCATCCACGCCGCGACGATGGTCGCGGCCGGCGTCTACCTCGTCATGCGGATGTACGGCTTCTACGCCCTGCTTCCGACGGTGCTGGCCATCATCGCCTTCACCGGCGGCTTCACCGCGCTGTTCGCGGCGTCGATGGGCGTCGTCAAGAACGAGATCAAGCAGGTGCTGGCGTACTCGACCATCAGCCAGTACGGCTACATGATGCTCGCGCTGGGCGCGGGCGGCTACGTGGCCGCGTTCTTCCACCTCACCACCCACGCCGTCTTCAAGGCGCTTTTGTTCCTCGGTGCCGGCTCGGTCATCATCGCGATGCACCACGAGGAGGATATGTGGCTGATGGGCGGCCTGAAGGACGAGATGCGGGTCACCTACCTCACGTTCCTCGCCGGGTCGCTGGCGCTTGCGGGCATCTTCCCGTTCGCCGGCTTCTGGTCGAAGGACGAGGTGCTGTTCGAGACGCTCGTCCACGGGCTCGGCGGGAGCCCACTGTTGCTCGGCGGCTACCTGATGGGCCTGGCGGCGGTGTTCGTCACCGGCTTCTACACCATCCGGATGGTGATGCTGACGTTCCACGGCGACCCCCGGACGGACACCGCCGCCGACCCCCACGGCGTCCGCTGGAACGTCAAGTTCCCGCTGTCCGTGCTCGGCGTGCTGGCGGTCGTCGCCGGCTTCCTCAACCCGGTCCCGATAAAGAAGCTCACCGGCCTCGAGGTCGACTTCCTCCACGGATACCTCGACAACGAGGCGAGCGAGGTGCTGCTGACGAGCGCCCACCACTACGGCGAGCTGACGAAGACGTTCGCCGGCTACGGGACGGGGACCGTCGCGGGCGGCGAGACGGGCACGATGCTCGTCGGCGCGGCGCTGAGTCTCGGGCTGGCACTGGCCGGCGCCGGCGCCGCCTTCTCGCTGTACCGTGGCGCCGAGCCCGCCCGGCACACGGAGAAGCTCGGCTCCATCCGGACGGTTCTCATGCACAACTACTACCAGGACGAGTACCAGGTGTGGCTCGCGGAGGGGCTGACGCTCCGCGTCGCGAGGGCGGCCGACACGTTCGACCAGGGCGTCGTCGACGGCACGGTCAACGCCATCTCCAGCGTCAGCCTCTTCTCGGGCTACCGTCTGCGTCGGCTCCAGACGGGCGTCGTGACCAACTACGCCGCCATCATCACGCTCAGCGTGCTGGCGCTGCTCGCGGCCTTCGCCGTGATGGGGGGGTGGTTCTAGATGCTCGTCGAGGCCCTCATCGCGGTCTGTCTGGTCGGCGCCGGCGTCGTCATGGCCGTTCCCGACCGCTACGCGGGCAGGCTCGCGCTCGCCGTCTCGGTGCTGCCGGTCGTCGGCTCACTGTACATGTACGTCGCCTTCGACGGCAGCGGCAACGCCCTGCTCGGCGGCGACATCGCCTACGAGACGTTCTTCGAGTGGCTCTCGCTGGGGCCCTACACCGTCAACTACCACATGGGTTTGGACGGCATCTCGCTGCCGCTCGTGGTGCTGTCGACGGTGCTGACGACGCTGGCCATCCTGAGCGCGTGGACCCCCGTCGACGACCGCGAGAGCCAGTTCTACGGCCTAATGCTGTTCATGGAGGCGTCGCTCATCGGCGTCTTCGCGGCGCTGGACTTCCTGCTGTGGTTCGTCTTCTGGGAGGCCGTCCTCGTCCCGATGTACTTCCTCATCGGCGTCTGGGGCGGCCCGCGACGGAAGTACGCCGCCATCAAGTTCTTCGTCTACACGAACATCGCCTCGCTGGCGATGTTCATCGGCTTCTTCGGGCTGATATTCGGCCTCGGGGACGCCGTCTCCTCGACGGGGCTGCCGGAGATCGCCCAGGCGCTGCGGGCGGGCCAGCTGAGCGCGCTGGCCATCCCTGGCGGGGCCATCCCGGCCGACGCCCTGGCGCTGGGTGCGTTCCTCGCGATGTTCGTCGGCTTCGCGGTGAAGGTTCCGGTCGTCCCCTTCCACACGTGGCTGCCGGACGCCCACGTCGAGGCGCCCACGCCCGCGTCGGTCATGCTGGCCGGCGTCCTGCTGAAGATGGGGACCTACGCCCTGCTGCGGTTCAACTTCACGATGCTGCCGGAGCAGGCGTCGCTTCTGGCGGTGCCCATCGCCGCCATCGCGGTCGTCTCCGTCATCTACGGCGCCCTGCTGGCGCTCGCCCAGTCGGACCTCAAGCGCGTCGTCGCCTACTCGTCGGTCTCCTCGATGGGCTACGTCATCCTCGGGCTCATCGCCTACACCGAGTACGGCGTCGGCGGCGCCACCTTCCAGATGGTCGCCCACGGCCTCATCTCCGGGCTGCTGTTCATGACGGTCGGCGTCTTCTACAACGCCACCCACACCCGGATGGTCGGCGACATGTCCGGTATGGCCGACCGGATGCCCGTCACCGCGGGCGTCTTCGTCGCCGGCGCCTTCGCCTACATGGGGCTGCCGCTGATGGCCGGCTTCGCCGGTGAGCTGTTCGTCTTCATCGGCGCCTTCCGGTCGACGGTGCTGCCCGCCGCGCCGCTTTTCACCGCGCTCGCGATGTTCGGCATCGTCGTCGTCGCCGGCTACCTGCTGTGGGCGATGCAGCGGTCGCTGTTCGGCCCCTACCGGCTCGAGACCGACTACGAGCTCGGCCGGGCGCCCGTCCACGACATCGTCCCCATCGTCACGCTCGTGCTGCTCATCATCCTGCTCGGCACCGCGCCCGACCTGATCTTCGAGATGATACGCGACGCGAGCATCGACGTCATCGACATCGGAGGTGACCTCCAATGAGCAACCACTGGATAACGCTGGCGCCGGCCGGGGCGTTCGTCCTCGCGGCCATGGCGCTGTTCGTCTTCGACGCGTACGACCCGGACAGCAGGCCGCCGCCCCCGCCGTCGAGCTGTTCGGCGGCCAGCTGGTCGTCGACGGGATGAGCCTCATCTTCACGTTCATCTTCGGCAGCGTGACGGCGCTGATCTCGCTGGCGTCGCTGGACTACATCCGCGAGCTGCCCCACAAGGCGGAGTACTACCTGCTGGTCCAGCTGGCGGCGACCGGGATGGCGCTGATGGCGTCGGCCAACAGCCTCGCCGTCGTCTTCGTCGCCCTGGAGCTGTCGAGCCTCCCCTCCTACGCCCTGGTCGCGTACCTGAAGAACAACCGCGGCTCCGTGGAGGCGGGCCTGAAGTACTTCCTCGTCGGCGCGCTGTCCTCGAGCATCCTCGTGTACGGCATCTCGCTGGTGTACGCGGCCACCGGGAGCCTCATGTTCACCGACGTGGCCGCCGGCGTCGGCGAGGCCGCCGCGACGTACCCCGGCGTCCTCGGAATCGGCATCCTCATGATCGTCGGCGGATTCGCGTTCAAGACCGCCTCGGTGCCGTTCCACTTCTGGGCACCGGACGCCTACGAGGGGTCGCCCGCGCCCGTCGCGGCGTTCCTCTCGTCGGCCTCGAAGGCCGCCGGCTTCGTCGTCGCGTTTCGCGTGTTCACCGTCGCCTTCCCCATCGGCGAGGTCGCGGGCGCGAACTACGCCGTCGACTGGGTGCTGGCGTTCACCATCCTCGCCGTCGTCACGATGACGGTCGGCAACTTCGCGGCCGCGACCCAGGAGAACGTAAAGCGGATGCTCGCGTACTCCTCGGTGGGGCACGTGGGCTACGTCCTCATCGGGCTGGCCGCCCTGACGGGCACCGGCGATAGCGCCGGGTCGACGGCGCTCGGCGCGAGCATGCTCCACCTGCTCGTCTACGGCTTCATGAACACCGGCGCGTTCCTCTTCATCGCCCTGGGGGAACACTGGGAGCTCGGCCGGACCTTCGAGGACTACAACGGCCTGGCGAAGGAGGCGCCGCTGGCCTGCATCGCCATGACGGTCTTCATGTTCTCGCTGGCGGGGCTGCCGGTCGGCGGCGGCTTCCTCTCGAAGTACTTCCTCATCGTCGGCGCGGTCGGGGCCGGCGTCTGGTGGCTCGGGGCGGTGCTGGCGATAAACAGCGCCCTGAGCCTCTTCTACTACAGCCGGGTCGTCAAGGCGATGTGGATAGAGGACGCCGACGGCTCCCGCGAGATAGAGAGCTACCCGACGGCGCTGTACGCGGCGGTCGTCGGCGCCGCCGTCGTGACGGTCCTGCTGTTGCCGGGGCTGGCGGTCTTCGACGGCGCGGCCTTCGACGCCGCCGCCGCGCTGGTGTAGGGCCGCGACCCGGTCCAGCACGTTTTAGACGGTCCCCGTCCACCAGGGGGTATGGACCGGCTGGTGCTCGGGAGCGGGGCGGTGGGTACCTCGCTTCTCGAACGGCTGGACGCCCGCGACGGCTCGCTCGTCGTCCTCCTCGGTGACGACCAGCAGGCCGCCTCGCTCCGCGAGGAGGGCATCGACGCCCGCACCGTCGACCCGACGGACCCGACGGCGGTCCGGGCCGTCGCCGGCCCCGTCGGGTCGGTCGTCGCGTTCCCGGCCGCCCCCGGCCGGGCCCCGGCGCTCACCGAGACCGCCCGGAGCGCCTACCCGGAGGCGTTCGTCCTGGCGTGTCTCGGCGCCGAGGCCGTCGACACCGACCGCCGTCTCGCCGCCGAGTACGCCGACCGCGTCGTCGACCTGGTCGGGGAGACGTCCTCGCGCCTGGTCGAGCGCGCCGGCGACCCGGGCACCCGGACCCGGCGCCTCCAGCGGACGCTGCGCGACGTCGACGGCACGCTGGGGATACTCACGCACGACAACCCCGACCCGGACGCCATCGCCTCGGCGGTCTGTCTCCAGCACATCGCCGAGGCGGCCGGCACCGCCGCCGAGGTCTGCTACTACGGCGACATCGACCACCAGGAGAACCGCGCGCTGGTCAACCTGCTGGGGTACGACCTGCGGAACCTCGAGGCGGGCGCGGAGCTCGACTCCTTCGCCGGCTTCGCCCTGGTCGACCACTCGGGCGCCGGTATCAACAGCGGGCTTCCCGAGGAGACGCCGATCGACATCGTCATCGACCACCACCCGCCGCGGGCGCCGGTCGAGGCGGGGTTCGTCGACCTCCGCAGCGAGGTCGGCGCCACGTGCACGCTCCTGGCCGACCACCTGCGGACGCTCGACATCGAGCCGGGGGCCGACCTCGCGACGGGGCTGCTCTACGGGCTCCGGACCGACACGCGGGACTTCAGCCGCGAGGTATCGACGGCTGACCTCGAGGCCGCCGCGATGCTGGTCGAGCACGCCGACACCGGCGCGCTCCAGCGCGTCGAGTCCCCGAGCGTCTCCGGGACCACGCTCGACACCGTCGCCGACGCCGTCCGGAACCGCAGCACCGATGGCGACGTGCTGACGACCTGCGTCGGCGAGGTGAGCGACCGCGACGCCCTCGCGCAGGCGGCCGACCGGCTCCTCGAGCTGGAGGGAATCTCGACCACCCTCGTGTTCGGCTACACCGACGAGTCGGTGTTCGTCTCGGCCCGCTCGCGGAACGACGCGGTCGACCTGGGCGAGACCCTCCGGGAGGCGTTCGGCGCGGTCGGCAGCGCGGGCGGCCACGCCGACATGGCCGGCGCGCAGCTCTCGGTCGGGATGCTGCTGGAGGGGAGCGACGACGAGGACCGCGGGTCCGTCATCGAGGAGGTCGTCGTCGAGCGGTTCTTCGAGGCGAGGGTGGACGACCCGGAGCAGTTCACCCCGTTCGGACACGGCCGGTTCTTCGACACCGACGCCGGCCAGTGAGCTTTTTGCGGCGGCGCTCCGTTCGTCCGGACGATGGTCGAGGACCCCGAAACGTCGATCTACGAGGACAAGCCGCGGGTGAAGGACTACATGACCCGGGACGTCGTGACGGTCGCGCCGGAGGACACGGTCGTCGAGGTGGCCGAGCGCATCGCCGACAGCGACGCCCACAGCGGCTTTCCGGTGTGTGATGGCCGCCGGGTCGAGGGGTTCATCAGCGCGCGCGACCTGCTGTTGGCCGGCGACGACGACCCCATCTTCACGGTGATGACGAAGGACATCATCGTCGCCCACCCGGAGATGAAGATCACCGACGCGGCCCGCGTCATCCTCCGGTCGGGCATCCAGCGGCTGCCGGTGGTCGACGACGCCGGCAACCTCTCCGGCATCATCTCCAACGCCGACGTCATCCGCTCGCAGATCGAGCGCGCGACCCCGGAGAAGGTCGGCAAGCTGAAGCGGACCCTCGAGAGCATCCACGGCGCCGACGCCGCCGAGGAGCGCCGTACCGTCGAACTCGGCGAGTTGACGCCCACCCAGACGAAGGTCTACACCGACGAGCTCGAGGGACGCAGCTACGAGCTCGAGAACGGGCTTGCGGAGCCGCTCGTCGTCATCGACAACGCGGGCGAGCTGCTGCTCGCGGACGGCCACCACCGCGTGAAGGCGGCCGCACGCCTCGGCATCGAGGAGATGGACGCCTACGTCATCGCCCTCGGCCAGCGGGTCGAGCTGGGGATGGCCGAGACGGCCCGGGAGGCCGACCTCGAGTCCATGGGCGACATCGAGGAGGTCGACTACGCCCACCAC
The DNA here is from genome assembly GCA_003021325.1 of Halobacteriales archaeon QH_10_70_21. Next base: position 2,930 of record PXQM01000043.1, on the reverse strand, counting down.
CCGCTCGTGGAAACGACGAAGCGGCTCCAGGAGCCCGGCGAATAGGCCGCCGCCGTCGGCAGCGTCAGCGGTTCCAGTGGCCGAGCGGCCTCCCCGGGAACGGAACGCCGCCTCGACTCGGTCGCTGCCGACTCACTGGTAGGCCGCCAGCGTCGCCGTCGAATCGGTCCCGTCGGCGATGGTGCCCCGGGAGCCACCGGACGACCGCGACCGGGAGAGGAACAGATAGTCGTCCGACGCCGGAATCGGGCCGCGAGCGCGGTCGACGCTGCGGCTGTTCCTCCAGGCGACGTCCCCGGACGACCGCTCGAGGGCGTAGACGGTGACCCGGCCCTCGCCGACCCGGAGCACGAGCAGGGCGTCGTCGGTCACGACCGGAATCGTTCCCTGGGCGTACTCGAAGGGCTCGAGCGCGTTCCGCCAGCGTTCCTCTCCCGTCTCGAGGTCGAAGGCGACGGCATAGCCCTCCAGCGTGGCGACGTAGGCCGTCTCCTCGGCGATCGCCGGACGGACGCTTGCCTCCGCCATCTCGCTCTGCCAGGCGCTGGAACCGTCCGGTCGAACGGCTTCGACGTGGCCGGCGCCGTGGTGGACGACGTACTCGTCCGTCGCAGCAAGCGACGTGCCGTAACTGACGCCTCCGTCGTACAGCCAGCGTTCGCGCCCGTCCGACGCGTCGAGGCAGGCGAGGCCGTCCCTCCGGGTCGCGGTGTACACCCGGTCACCCACGACCGCGCCATCCCCCTCGGTCGGGGTTCCCGACGAGGGGTACCGCCACCGTTCCCGGCCGTCGTGAGCGGGACAGACGAGCCGGGTCGGCTGGAAGGCCGTGATGTACACCCCGGTGTCGGTCACGACCGGCGGGTCGTTGATTAACGCGACCGGCGTCGCCCGCCAGTACCGGTCCCCGGATTCGGCGTCGACGGCGACGACCCCATCGCCGGCGGTGACGTACAGCGTCCCGCGGTGGTACGCCGGGCGGTGGTTCGACAGCGGGGCGTTGAACTCGAAGGACGACCCGAGGGAGCGCGTCCACTGCTCGGTGCCGTCGGCGAGCCGGTAGGCTTCGAGCGTCGCGGTGGGACCGTCCCCGGTCGGCTGGCCACGCGTCACGTAGACGGGTCCGGCCGCGACGGTGGGGGTCGTCAGGATACCATCCATCTCCACGGCCCACTGGCGGTCCGGGTCACCGACGGTCACCGACGGGGTAAACCCGGCGTGGCCGGCGGTTCGCCCGAGGTGGGGCCAGGCGGCGTCCGAGGCGTCGGCGCCGGACGGCGGCGTGGTCTCGCCCGGCATGGGCGACTCGATTCTCGACCGAAACCGGTACAGCCAGCGGTCAGCGCGCCCCCGGTGACCACGATGAGTTGCCGGCGGGAGAGTGGAGCGCCCGTGGCGTCGGGCCGCCCCGAGCAGTAAATTTTTTCCTATCTTGAAGAAGTGAATAGTAATCCGAACCTCCTGCCGATTGGTCCGTACGCGCCGACCACACGGCGGGTCGGTCGGGGGGAACTCGTGGCGAGTGTCCTCGCGCTACCGGGCCCGTACGCCAACCTTCATACTTGCACCAGTCCAAACGGTCTCCATGTTCGACGAAGTGTACACGCCCGCCGACGTCGCCGACATCGACTACGACGAGGACCTCGGGTTCCCCGGCGAGCCGCCGTACACCCGCGGACCCTACCCGACGATGTACCGCGGCCGCACCTGGACGATGCGGCAGTTCGCCGGCTTCGGCACCGCCGAGGAGACCAACGAGCGGTTCCACTACCTCATCGAGAACGGCCAGACGGGGCTGTCGACGGCCTTCGACATGCCGACGCTGATGGGCATCGACTCGGACCACCCGATGAGCGAGGGCGAGGTCGGCAAGGAGGGCGTCGCCGTCGACACGCTGGCCGACATGGAGATACTGTTCGACGGCATCGACGTCGGTGAGATTTCGACGTCGTTCACCATCAACCCGAGCGCGCCGGTCGTCTACGCGATGTACATCGCGCTGGCCGACCAGCAAGGGGTGCCGCGCGAGGAGGTCCGCGGCACCCTCCAGAACGACATGCTCAAGGAGTTCATCGCACAGAAGGAGTGGGTCATCCCGCCGGAGCCGTCGCTGGACGTCGTCACCGACACCATCGAGTTCGCCGTCGAGGAGACGCCGAAGTTCCACCCCGTCTCGATCTCCGGGTACCACATCCGGGAGGCGGGATCCACCGCCGCCCAGGAGGCCGCGTTCACGCTCGCGGACGGCTTCGCCTACGTCGAGGACTGCCTCGACCGCGGGCTGGACGTCGACGAGTTCGCGCCGCTGCTGTCGTTCTTCTTCAACTCCCACAACTCGATGTTCGAGGAGATCGCGAAGTTCCGGGCATCGCGCCGCATCTACGCCCGAGTGATGGACGAGTGGTACGACGCCGAGGCGGGCGCCTCCAGGCGGCTGAAGTTCCACACCCAGACGGCGGGCCAGTCGCTGACCGCCCAGCAGCCGCTGAACAACATCGTCCGGGTGACGGTGCAGGCGATGGCGGCGGTGCTGGGCGGCACCCAGTCGCTGCACACCAACAGCTACGACGAGGCGCTGGGCCTCCCGACCGAGGACGCCGTCCGGGTGGCGCTGCGGACCCAGCAGATACTCGCCGAGGAGTCCGGCGTCGCCGACATCGTCGACCCGATGGGCGGCAGCTTCGCGGTCGAGAAACTGACCGACGAGATGGAGGACGAGATCATGGCCTACATCGAGGAAATCAGGGAGCTGGGCGACGGCTCGGTCCGGGACGGCGTCCTTGAGGGCATCGAGCAGGGCTACTTCCACCGCGAGATACAGGAGGCGTCCTACCAGTACCAGAAGCGCGTCGACGCCGGCGAGGAGGTCGTCGTCGGCGTCAACAAGTACGCCATGGACGAGGAGGCCGACCCCGACATCCTGAAGGTCG
>PXQM01000042.1:6195-7992 GCA_003021325.1 Halobacteriales archaeon QH_10_70_21 | reverse complement strand
CGGGGACCTCCACGACACCGTCGAGGAGACCGGCAGCCTCGCGGTCCAGCCGGGCGACCTTCCGCCCGTGCTGGCGGTGCCGACGACGCTGGCCGGCGCGGACCTCTCGATGGTTGCGGGAATCACGTCCCGCCGGAACGGCCTCGTCCGCGGCGGCGCCTACGACGAGCGGCTCATGCCGGCGGCGCTGCTGTACGACCCCGACGTCTTCCGGACGACGCCGCACGACGTGCTGTGTGCCTCGGCGATGAACGGCTTCGACAAGGCCGTCGAGACGACCTACGCGGCGGCTGGGACGCCGGTGACCGACGCGACGGCGGTGCGTGCGCTCCGGCTGCTCTCGCGGGGGCTGCCGGCGCTCGGCGACGGCGCCCGCGACGAGGTGACGCTGCACGACGTCGTCGTCGGGACGGTGCTGGCCCAGTACGGCTGCTCGCGGGCCGACGGCCTGACGCTGTCGCTGATCCACGCCTTCGGCCACGGTATCGCCCGCGGCTACGACGTCCAGCAGGGCGGTGCACACGCCATTATTGCGCCGCATGCGCTCCGCTATCTCTTCGACCAGGTCGACGGCGGCCGGGGGCTGCTTGCGGAGGGGCTCGGCGTCGAGGCGGCGACGGACGAGGCGACCGCAACGGCCGTCGTCGAGCGGGTCGTCGAGATACGGGACGCGCTGGGGCTGCCGGCGCGGCTCCGCACCATCGACGACATGGCCCGGTCGGACCTGCCCGACGTCGCGGCGGACGTCCACGGCGACGGATTCATGCCCAACTGCCCGCCCGGGCTGGACCCGACCGTCGACGAGCTGGAGGCAGTGCTGCGCGAGGCGTGGTGAGCGGCGGCAGTCGCAGACGGCGTGGGCACCGGACGACGGGTCGAGACCCTGCACTCTCGGTCGCTCGAACCGCTCGGTACCGTGGTTGTGTCTACTGTCTGCGGCGATTCTGAGTCACCGATGCCCACCGTCACGAACCGTGACGGACCCGGCTCGAGTGTTCACGATAGCCTGGCACAAGAGATGATACGATGTGAGCGCAACCCCGTTTTCAGGCGGGGACCGAGCGAACAGGCGGTGCTCTGCTACCCCGATTCCCCGACGGTCACGTATCGACGATCCGGATGCGACATTCGACTGGGGGTTCGATCTGGTCGTCGCCGAGTGAACCCCGTAGGTCCGCAGGATATGCGCTCAGAGTCAGGGTCGGCCGGGAACGTTCACCGTCGCTTCTCCGGACGCCCCGGTTCGTCCTCGATGGGCGCTGGCTCGCGGATATGGGTCCCGGTGGACTGTGCTCGCGGTCGGCACACGCCGAACGCACGACGCCGCATCTCCACCGTGGTCGGTGTGCAGGCGTACCGGGCGGACGGAGTCGCCCGCTGCCCGGAACGAGACCGCAACGCGGAGCGGCCCCGACGGCCGGTGACGGCGCGGTGGCGAGCCCGCCCCTGACGGTGCTCTCTTCGCGAGAAGCGCCGCCGCCAGGTCTCGAACCTGGGACAACCTGGGTAACAACCAGGTGCTCTACCAACTGAGCTACGGCGGCCCGTCGTGACCGTGTGTACTTCGATTCGACAAATAGGGCTTTCGCTTCGCCCCGGCATCGACACGCTTTACCAGCCAACGGCGCAACCGCGAGTATGTCGCTGGAGGCGGTCCTGGAGGCGGTCCGCGGCCGGGTCGTCCCCGACGACGACGAACGCGAGGCCCTCGAGGCCGTCGTCGCGGCACTCACGGCCCGCGCCGAGGCGGCCATCGCGGAGCTGTCCGTCGAGGCCGACACCCGGCTCGTCGGCTCG
>PXQM01000042.1:0-6042 GCA_003021325.1 Halobacteriales archaeon QH_10_70_21 | reverse complement strand
ACGGGCGAGGTCGACGGCGTCGACGTCGACTGCGTCCCCTGTTACGCCGTCGAGTCGGCGACGGCCATCCGCTCGGCCGTCGACCGGACGCCGTTCCACACCGACTACCTCGAGGGGCGCATCGAGCCGCTGGCCGACGACGTCCGGCTGGCGAAGGCTTTCCTCGACGGCGTCGGCGCCTACGGCAGCGACCTCCGGACGAGGGGCTTCTCCGGATTCCTGACCGAGCTGCTCGTTCTCGAGTACGGCGGCTTCCGCCCGCTGCTGGAGGCGGCCGCCGACTGGTCGCCGCCGGTGCGACTGGACCCCGAGGACCACGCCCGAGAGTCGTTCGACGACCCGCTGGTCGTCGTCGACCCGACGGACCCCGAGCGGAACGTCGCGGCGGTCTGCTCGGAGCGCAACGTCGCCCGGCTGATTCACTACGCCCGCGACCTGCTCGCCGACCCGCGGGTCGAGGCCTTCGAGCCCCGCGAGCCGGACCCGCTGTCGGCCGCTGCGGTCCGGGAGACCGTCGCCGCACGGGGAACCACGCCCGTCGCGGTCCGGTTCGGGGCGCCCGACGTCGTCGACGACCAGCTGTACCCCCAGCTGGAGAAGTCCCTGGCCGGCGTCGAGGGGCTCCTCGGGCGGGCGGGCTTCGAGCCGCTCCGGAGCGACCGCTTCGCCGCCGACACCGCCGTCCTGTTCGTCGAGTGTCGATCCGCCGAACTGCCAGCCGTCGAGCGCCACCGGGGACCGCCGGTCGGCGTCAGGGAGCACGCCGAGGGCTTCTTCGAGGCCTACGCCGAGGACCCGGCGGTGACCGGGCCGTTCATCGACGAAACGGGCCGCTATGTCGTCGAGCGGCCCCGCGAGGCACGGACCCCCGCGGAACTGCTGGACGCCGACCTCTTCGGGGTCTCGCTGGGCCCCCACGTCGAGTCGGCTCTGGAGGACGGCCACGAGGTGCTCGTCGGCGAGGAGGTGGCGGCGCTGGCCGACGAGTTCGGCGTCGAGCTGGCCCGCTACTTCGAACCGATGCCCTGAACCTGGACGTCAGTCGGTCGCTCCCGGTGGCGGAGCAGTCCGGCCGCGGCGACGAGGCCGAGCCCGGCCACGAGGCCGGCGTACGTCGCGACCGTACCGTCGAGAACGACGAGCGCGACGGTGAACAGTCCCATCCCGACCGACAGCAGGGCGGCGAACCGAGCGTCCGTGTCCGTCGACATGCCGGCTGGAGGTCGACGCGCCCGGGACGAAAGCGTGTCGCTACAGGTCGTGGGCGTCGGCGACGTCGCGGATGACGTCGGCGGCGTCGGGGTTCGGGTCGCCGTCGGGGACGACGGGTGCGCGGCCGTCGAACACCTCGTGGACCATCCCGACCGAGTCGGTCAACGCGTCCAGCCCGTAGCCGCCTTCGAGGACGAACGCCAGCGCGGCGTCGCAGTCGGCGGCGAGCCCCCGGACCAGGTCCGTCAGGTGGCCGTACCCCTCCGTCGAGACGCGCATCCGAGAGATGGGGTCGTGGCGGTGGGCGTCGAAGCCCGCGCTTATCAGAAGCAGGTCGGGGCCGAACCGCTCCAGGGCCGGCGAGAGGAGGTCCTCGACGACCGCGGCGTACTCGTCGTTCCCGCTGCCGCCGGGAAGCGGCACGTTGAGGTTGGTCTTCCGCGCGTCGGCCCCGCCGGTCTCCAGCACCGCGCCGGTTCCGGGGAACAGCCCCTGCTCGTGGACCGAGGCGTAGAAGCAGTCCGACCGGTCGTAGAATATCTCCTGGGTCCCGTTGCCGTGGTGGACGTCCCAGTCGAAGACGGCGACGCGGTCGACGCCGTCGCGTTCCAGCGCCTGCCCGGCGGCGACGGCGGCGTTGTTGAAGAAGCAGAACCCCATCGCCTCGTCGGTCTCGGCGTGGTGCCCCGGCGGCCGACCGATGGAGAAGGGGGTATCGCGGCCGTCGGCGCCGTCGAGCGCGGCCTCGGCGGCCCAGCCGGCCAGCCCCGCCGAGGCCCGGGCGGCGCCCCACGTCTCCTCGACGGCGACGGTGTCGGCGTCCCAGGTGCCGCCGCCGCCGGCGCAGAACTCCCGGATGGCCTCGACGTACTCGGGGTCGTGGACGGCCTCCAGCGCCGCGACGTCCGCGAGGCGTCCCTCGACGTACTCGACGCCGTGGCGCTTCGAGAGCCCGCGCCTGATGGCCCGGAGCCGGTCGGCCGTCTCCGGGTGCCGGGTACCGGTGTCGTGTTCGAGACAGACCTCGCGGTAGCCGAACTTCATTCGAAGTACGGTTCGAGTTCGTAGTAGGTCTCGACGTCCTCGGCCTTGATGGTCCGGCGGTCGGCGTGCCGGGCGAGGATGGCCGCCGCGGCAGCGACGGTGTCGGCGTACGACTCGAGTTCGCCCGCCAGCGCGATACGGGCGTCCATCGAGACGCGGTATCGGTCGTCGATGTCGAGCCGTGCGATGCGGTCGACGGGTGCGACCGGCAGCTCCAGCAGGTCCTTGTCGACGACCGGGGCGTCGAAGTCCTCGGCCATCAGCGTCTTGCGCCCGTCCGCCGTGGCCGCCTCGGCGGCCATCGTCGCCAGCTCCGCACCCCGCTCCTGGATGCGGCGTGCGAGTTCCTCGGCGGCTTCGGCGCTGACGCGCAACTGGCCCGCATTCCGGCGGATGATACTGTCCACCGGCGCGAACGGTAGCTCGACGCTCATACCCCACAACGTGTGCGAGGCAGCCTTAATTGTATCGCAGGCTGCCGAACGCGACGGATGCTCGCGCTCCGTCCGTTTTCGGCGGTCTCAGCGGAGTTCCTCGGCGACGAACGTCTCGCCGTCCCGGCGCCCGCGGACGGTCACCTCCTGGCCGAGGTGGACGTCGGCGTTCGTCTCGACGCGGAGCGTCTCCTCGCCGTCGTCGAGGATGACCGGGTCGCCGGGCTGGACCACCGTTCCGGTGAAGGTCTCGCGCCCGCCGCCACCGCCGTCGGAGGTGTCGGCGTCGTCCCCGCCGGCGGTGTCGGGGCTCGAGCCGTCGGCGAACTCGTCGAGACCCGCCGAGTCGCCGCCGCGGTCCGGCTCCGCGCCGTCGAGGACGACGACCGCCGACCGCCAGCCAGCCGACGCCTCGAGGTCGTCCTGCCAGCCCTCCTGAATCTCGACGTCGGCACAGAATATCTCGTCGCCCGGCCCGACGTCGAGGTCGGCCTTCGGGCCCCACAGCGCGACCCGGATGTCGTCGGTCCGGTCCTGGAGGCGGACGTTCCGGACCTGGCCCTCGCTGCCGTCGTCGCGGTCGAAGGTCCGCTTTGGGTCGGCCGACCGGACGACGCCCGCGATGTCGACCGTCTCCCCGAGCTCGACGTCCGCGACGTCGGTCGCGTCGGGGACGAACTCGACGGACTCTTCGAGCTCCTCTACGGCACCGCGGTCGCCGACGTGCAGCTCCAGCGAGCCCTCCCGCTCGCGGACGTAGCCGTCGACTATCTCGACGCTCTGGCCGGCCTCCAGCTCGGTCGCACGGTCGGCCTGCTCGTCCCACAGCGTCACGCGGACGCGGCCCGTCTCGTCGCCGACCGTCAGGTTCGACACCCGGCCCTCGCTGCCGTTGTCGCGGTCGAAGGTCCGCACCTCGTCGGTGGCCAGCACGACCCCACGGAGGTTGACGTCGGACTGCCCGAGCGACAGCGACTCGACGGTGCCGTCGCCGCCAACGTCGACGTCGATGTCGGCGTCCTGGTCCGGTTCGACCCGGTCGGCGCTGACCTCGACGCCGTTGTAGCCGTCCTTCGGGCGGCCCTTCACCCGGAGGACCTGTCCGGTGTCGAGTTCGTCGGCGGCCGCGACCGCGTCGTCGTCCCACAGCGCCACCCGGATACTGCCGGACTCGTCGGCCACCTCGAGGTTGAGGACGTGGCCGTCATCGTCGTCGCCGTCCCGCTCGAAGGTCCGGAGCTCACCGACGCTCGTCACCTTGCCGAGGAACTTCGCCTCCTCGAGCCCCGGCTCGACGTCGGCGATGGTCTCGACCTCGCCCCCGTCGAGGTCGTGGGCGATGAGCTTCGCCGCGGTCTCCTCGTCGGCGAGCCCGCCCATCTGCTCGACCTTCTCCTCGACGGCCGCCCGGAACTCCTCCTCGGAGACGTCGGCGTCGAGGTCCGCGTAGATATCCTCGATGGCACCCATAGCTACAGATGGCATGGACGGCCTCCCGAAAAGGATTGTCGTTGTCGGTGCGTCACGCCGCGGTCCGGTCGTCGCGCCATGGGGCCGGTACCCCCGTCTTCCGGCAAAAACCCTCGCCTACCGGCGCCGGACGTCCCAGCCGCCGTCGTCGAACCTGGCGACCGCGTCGAACAGCGCCGACAGCGTCGCCAGCACCTCGTCGTCGTGGGCGTTCGGGTCGACGTGGTAGTGTGCGAGCGCCTCTACCGTCCGAACCCGGTCGACGAGGACGCGGAGGAACCGGAACGCCCGCTCGAGGTCGACGTACTGCAGCAGCGCGGTCAGCGAGTCGAACGTGACGACGGTGTCGGCCCCGCCGTGGCTCTTGAGGTAGTTCCCGACCTTGATACCGACCCCGGTCAGATCCATCGGGTTCTCCACACAGGCGACCGCTCCCGGCCTCACCGCTCCCCGTCCGAACCCCTGGGCCGTCTCGTCGACGCAGATGATGCCGTACCGGTGGGGCTGGTCCTCCGTGTACCGGCGCCACTCGTCGAGATGCTGCTCGGGCGTCCGTCGGTAGTCGACCGCCAGCACGTCGACCGTCGACAGCCCCTCGGGCAGCAGGCTCCGGTAGTACGACTCGCGGGCGCTCTCGTCCAGCGACGACGCGAGCACGAGCACGTTCGACGCGCCCTCGAGGTCGGTGCCGCCGGGGTCGTCTATCAGCTCACCGACCGACTCCCCAGCTGACATACTGTCGTCACTTCGGCGCTCGCCGGAATAAGTACTGGGGACGGCTCACTGCTCGTCCGTAGGTCCCGGTGAACCGTAACCCCTATACGTCGAACCGGGGTACGTCAGGATGAGTCCGGGTAGGGTAGTGGACTATCCTCTTGGCTTGCGGAGCCAGGGACCGGCGTTCAAATCGCCGTCCGGACGCTCTCTTCGTTCGCGTCCGAACGAGGCTCACGCTCGCGCCGCTCGCGTGACCCGCCGTCCGGACGCTCTCCGGCGAACGACGCGACGAGCAACAGCGAGGCGTCCGCTCGCCGGAGACGGACCGAGGCGCCGAGCGCCAGCGGTGCCCGCGTCGTTTTTGTACGGACGGGCGGTAGCAGTCCCATGGACCACCTGCGGGCAGGCGCGGCGCTGTTCAACGCGGGCCACTACCTGGCGGCCCACGAGCCCTGGGAGGAGCGGTGGCTCGAGGCCCCTCGTGGCGAGCGCGACGACTGCGTCCAGGGGCTCGTCCAGGCGACGGCGGCAACCCACAAGGCCCGCACCGGCAACTGGTCGGGCGCGGTCGGGCTGGCCGAGAGCGGCGCCGCCTACCTCGAGGGCTGCGGCCGCGAGGACCTGCGGGCGTGGCTCCGGCGGCTGGCTGCCGACCCGGAACTCGGCGAGCGGGAACGCCCGCCGCCGCTTCCGGTCGACGGCACCGTCGTCACCGTCGAGGACCTGCAGTTCCCGGCGGCCGGTATCGCCGCCGAGGCGCTGGCCGAAACCCGCGGCGACGAGACCGTCGAGCGAGCCGTCGCGTACGCCGAGGCCGACGTCGCCGAGGGCGACGAGACCAGCCCGTTCGTGACGCTGACGCTTTCGTACCTCCGCGGCGACGCCCCGGCGGTCCGCCAGCGCATCGCCGATCACGTCGACCGCCGACGGTCGCGCGACGCGGACGTCGAGGGACTCTTCGACCCCGAGTGAGGTCGCAGCCGGCTCCGGTCCGTCGACACCCGCGGACCCCTCCCCCGACCGCCCCGAGAGAAGATACAAGCCCCTCCAGTCCTACTGCTTCGACATGGTCGAGAAGAACGTCGGCGGCCGCGACCGACTCGTCCGCGCACTGCTTGCCGTTGTGCTGACCGTGGTGGCGCTCAGTACGCTCGGCAACGGGAAA
>PXQM01000041.1 GCA_003021325.1 Halobacteriales archaeon QH_10_70_21 | reverse complement strand
GTGACATCTCCATCATCGCCGCGACCAACCGCTTCGACATGCTCGACCGGGCCATCCTGCGGCCCGGCCGGTTCGACCGCCTCATCGAGGGGCCCGAGCCCGACCACGTGGGCCGCGAGCAGATCCTCGCCATCCACACGGCGGAGATGAACCTGGCCGACGACGTCGACCCCGCGGAGATAGCCGAGGAGACCGTGGGCTTCTCCGGCGCGGAGCTGGAGAGCCTCGCAACCGAGGCCGGCATGTTCGCGATCCGGGACGGTCGCACCGAAATCGAGGCGGCGGACTTCGAGGACGCCCACGAGAAGGTCTCCACCGAGGAGGCTGCGGGCAAGCCGATCGCGTTCTACTGACGCCGGGACGGCGTCCCGTGCCCTCCAGCAACTTCTGCCGACTCCTCAGACGGTTTCACCGCTCCAGCGACGTTTTATGAGCGTAAACTGTCTTGAACAGTTGCAAACGGCGAGAATTATCTCGAACCGAATTCAAGTTTAATACTCCTCTGGGGAGACGAGGAAAACGCAATGTCACAACGCACCCGACGCTCGGTACTGAAGCTCGCAGGCGCATCGGCCGCAGCGATGGCGGTTCCCGCGAGCGGCGTCGCGACGGCCTCCGAGGACGGCTGGCGGACCGCCGAGACGCCGGTCGACAGCACGCTCCACGGCGTCGCCCACACGGCCGCGAACTCGCACGCGGTCGGTGGTGGCGGAACGCTCATCGAACGACGGTCCGGCGGCTGGACGACGGTCCTGCAGGGCGGGCCGACCGGCAACGGCAACGACCTCTACGGGGTCGACGTGACCGACGACGGCAAGCGGCTCTGGCTGGTCGGCGCCTCCGGCGCCATCGGCGAGTACGACGTCATCACCGGCAACCTGGTGGACCGGTCGGCGCCCAACGACCACACATCGAACTTCAACGACGTGGCCGTGACCGGGCCCGCGGGCGACGCCGACGTCTACGTCGCCGACGACTCCGGGGCGGTCCACTACAGCTTCGCCAACGGCGAGGAGGGCACTTGGGAGTACGAGGCACCCGGTAGCGGTTCGGGCCTGTCGGCCATCGACTTCTACGACGACCGCTCGGGCCACGTCATCGACACCAACGGGAAGGTGTTCGCCACCGACGACGGGGTCACCTACGAGGCGATCGGCATCGAGGACGCCGACGTGACCTTCTACGGCCTCGACAGCGACGGCGCCGGCGACGTGACGGTCAGCGGCGGCACCGCCTCCGTGTTCACCTACGACGGCAGCCAGTGGACGCCGGAGAGCCTCGGTGACACCGACTTGGTCGACATCGAGACGACGGCCGGCGACGGCTACGCGGTCGGTGGTGGTGGCGTGATATTCCAGCTCGTCAGCGGCGAGTGGGTCGAGAACGACACGCCGACGGGCGAGAACCTCAACGGCGTCGCGACCGGCGCCGTCGACCTCGCGGTCGGTGCCGGCGGCCTCGTGCTCGAACGGTAGGCGGCGGGCTCAGGCCAGGAACACGTGCCGGGGGCGGTCGTCGAGGGCCTCCCGCCCCCATTCGACGGTCTCGCGGAACGACTCCGAGCGGAAGAACGCCATCGCGTCGTCCTTCTCGCGCCACTGGCTGGCGATGAACATGTCGTTTTCGTCCTCCCGGTTGACCATGAGCCGGGTGTCGAGGTGGCCGTCCATCTCCTCGAGGGCCGTCCCCACCTCCTCGAAGGTGTCGACGAACTCCTCGCGGTAGTCGGGCGTGACGGTGTAGAACATCCCCATCGTCCCGAAGTTGCCGTCGTCCCCCTCGGGCCGCCCGACGACGCCGGGCAGGTCCGCGAGAAACCCGGCGGCCCTGTCGGCGGCGTCCTGGGAGTCCCAGATTGAGACCACGGCCGGCCGTCCCTCGCCGGCGGCGTCGCCGTAGACCGCCGACTTGACGTGGCTGTCGTAGCCCTCGAACCGGTCCCGGAGCTCCGACAGCGCCGCGTGCAGCTCCCCCGGGTCGGCCTCGGAGTAGAGCACCATGGCGTAGACCGCCTCGCCGTGGGGCTGGCCGGCGTAGATGCCGAGGTCGGCCAGCTCACCCCGGATGTCGTCCTCGTTCGCCCCGGCTGCCGTTCCGTCGTCCTCGTCGTCGCCGAAATCGGCGCCGACGCCCGGCCCGGCGCCCGAGAGGTCCGCGAGGAAGCCGGAGGCGGTGTTGGCGGCCCGCTCGTTGGCCCACAGCGAGATGACGGCGGTGTCGCCCGAGTCGGCCCGGACCGTCGTCAGGACGTGGGTGTCGTAGTTCTCGAAGCCGTCCCGGAGGTCGTCCACCTCGTCGACGAGGTCCTCGGCGACGGTGTCCGAACGGAACAGCAGCGCGTACCCGGCTCCGGAGTGGTCGTCGGGGTTCACCCCGAACCGGTGGACGCGTCGCTGGAACTCCCGTGCCTCGACCTCCTCGTGGCGTGCGTCTCCGGGCTGTGGGCGGCCACCGGAGGTGTCGCCGCTGCCGCCGGCAGCAGCGCTCTCGCGGTCCGTCTCGTCGTCCTCGCCGCCGGCGTCGGCGTCCGCGCCGGCCTCCGAGTCGTCCCCGTCGTCGCTCCCGAGGTCGGCGCCGACGCCGCCGCTGACGCCCGGCAGGTCCGCGAGGAAGCCGGAGGCGGTGCTGGCGGCCCGTTCGTTGGCCCACAGCGAGACGACGACCGTCGTCGCGTCGTCGGCCCTGACGACCGTCTCGACGTGGGTGTCGTAGTGGTCGAAGTTGGCCCGCAGGCCGTCGACCTCGTCGGCGACCTCCTCAGTGGGCGCGTCCGACTCGAACAGGAGGCCGTAGCCGGCGTCGCCGCCCACGACGTCGACGCCGTAGGTCCCGGCCTCGCTGGCGAACCGCTCGACGGTGACCTCGCTGTGGGCCGCGTCGGTCGATGGACGACCGCCCGAGCCGCCGTCGGCGTCGCCGTCGCCCGCCAGTAGCGCGCCGAGGTCCTCCGGCGGAAACCGGCGGCCGACGTAGAAGCTCCCGAACTCCGCGAACCGCGACGAGGAGGGGTCGAACCGCATCTCGTAGAGCAGCTCCTTGATGTCGGTCGGGTCGTCGGCGAACAGCGTCACGCCCCACTCGTGGTCGTCGAGACCGACGCTGCCGGTGATGATCTGGGTGACGCGGCCGGCGTACTCCCGGCCGACCTCGCCGTGGGCGGACATGTACTCCGCCCGCTCCTCGAACGGCAGGTCGTACCAGTTGTGCTCCGGACCGCGCCGCTTGTCCATCGGGTAGAAGCAGACGTGCTCGGCGTCGGGGATCTCCGGGTAGATGCGCTGCTCCATGTAGCTGCGCATCCCCTCGTCCTCGATGTCCTCGAGACCGTCCGTGAGGTCCTCGTGCATGTAGCCGGAGACCTCGGTCACCGAGACGTACGAGTCGGCGCGCTCGGTGAACCCCGCCAGCGCCGTCGCCTCGAAGCGGCGCTGGGCGCGGTCGAGGTGCTCGAGCGTCGGCCGGAGGTGAAGCACCATGAGGTCGGCCTCGTGGCCGACGACCGAGAAGACGGCCGACCCGCCCGCCTCGGCGTGCTCGAGGGCCTCGTGGGCCCGCAGGTACTCGACGCCCTCCCCGATGGCTCGCTCCCTGGCCCGCTCCGGCGCGTCGCGCCAGCCGTCCCAGTCGATTCGGCGCAGGTCGTGGAGGGCGTACCAGCCCTCCTCCGTCCCCGGCGGTCTGCGTCGTTCCATACCCGCTCTTCGAACGCGCGGGTTATGGCGCTTTTGTGTTCGCCACCTGCCGGACCGGGCCGGGAGTCGGCCGGCGGCGATCCGCAGGCTGTTCCCCGACGCGGCCGAACCGAGATGAGGTTCTCAGAGCGGGCAATAAAATTTCTAAAAGTATCTAAAACGCTCGTTAAGCGTTACCAACCGAGACGGGCTGTGCGTAAAGAGAGCGAACGGTTCCAAACTCACCGCAATGCTCTGGCGTTTATATGGGGGTGTGGGCCCATACGTCGAGCAAGGAGCGTCCCTATGTCAACCGCAACCCGCAGCCTCCCCACGTCCGGCCTCACGAAGACGGTGGAATCGTTCGCCAGTCACGTCGTCAGCGGCGTCCAGGCGGCCGCGTTCTGGACGGCCGCCCTGCTCCCGCTGGCGCTCGTCGTCGGCCTCTTCGCCGGTGCCCTGGACCAGCGCCTCGGTGCCGTCGGCGGCGCCCTCCTCGTGAACGTCGTCTGCGCCCTGGTCGGCCACGGCCACTCCCCGAACTAGCATGCGCACGAACGCGACCGTCGAGTCGGCGTACCACTCGCTGACGGCCGAGCGGCTGGCTGGCTCCCTCCGTACGGAGGCCGAACGAGCCGGCGGCGACCTCTACGTCGAGGGGACGTTCATCGCCGACGACGTCGGGCTGTCGCCCGGGGAGATCGACGCGCTCCTGCTCCGGCTGCAGGGCTCGGGTCCCGGCCTGTGCATCGAGCGGTGGTCCGACGCCGCCGCGACCACCTGGCGGGTCTCGGTCGTCTGACCGACCGGGGACGCTCCCCTTCTCACGCGAGCAGCTGTGGCAGGAACAGCAGCCCGAGCAGGCTCAGTATCATCGTCGCGCTTATGACGGTCGTCACCGCCGTCGCGACGACCGGACTCGTGTCGACCGGCAGCCGGGACAGCGTCGCCTCGACGCAGGACCGGAGGATGTGGCCGCCGTCGAGCGGGTAGGAGGGGATGCAGTTGAACAGCCCGAGGTTGACGTTCACCCACCCGGTCCAGAAGAGGACGTTCGCGAGGCCGAAGACGACGCCGGCACCGAGCGGGCCCGACACCGCGTAGAAGTTGGCGACGGCGCCGTTGAACCCGGCGAAGTTGTAGCCGATGCTGGGCTGGACGACGCTCGCGAACGGCAGCACGAGCAGCGCGAACACGCGGGAGATGAACGTCGAGACGGGGTCGTCCCACCCGCCGTCGCCGAGGAAGGCCAGGTACTGCTCGGCCGGGTAGGGGTCGATGCCGAAGTCGTCGACGACGATGCCGCTCGTTCCCTCCTGGAGACCGGCGACGCCGACGAAGCCGCCGTCGGTCCGGGGGTTCTCCTCGAGGGTCACCTCGTAGACGTGACGCTCGCCGCTCCAGGGGTCGTTGCCGCTGCCGTGGTAGGCGACCACCTCGATGGTGTCGCCGGGCGACCGCTCGGCGAGGACCGCCGCGAGCGCCTCCGGAGTCGGGGTCGGCTCGCCGTCGATGCTGGTGACGAGCATCGGCGTGTCCGGCGCCTCCTGGCCGAGCGGGCCGTCCTGCGGGACGCTGCTGACGAACGTGCCGACGGGGAACTCGACCGTCCGGTCGGCGGTCTCCAGTTCGACGACCTCCTCGCCCTCGGTGGCCGCCTCGAACCCTGACCGCGTGTAGACCGGCTCGCCGTCGACGGCGGTGATCTCGGTCCCGGTGCCGACCGGCGCGTCGACGACCGCCCGGGTCGCGATGAGAGACCGCTCGACGGTCACCGGCTCGCCGTCCTGCCGGCCGACGGTCACCTCCCGGTCGGCGGTGGCCAGCGCCGCCTCGAACTCCTCCTCGTTCGCTACCGCCTGGCCGTCGACGGAGGTGATGACGTCGCCGCGCTCGATGCCGGCGTCCTCGGCTGGCGACCCCGGGAGCGCGCCCCCGACGGCGACGCCGGGCACGACGGTGACGAGGCTCGCGACGACCAGGAAAAGCAGGCCGAAGGACAGCGCCGTGACGAGGAAGTTGTTGATCACGCCGGCGGCGAACATGCGGGTCTTGCCGCCCCGGTCGGCGCCCTCCTGGCTCTCCTCGTCCGGCTGGACGAACGCACCGAGCGGGATGAACGCCAGCAGGGCGACGCCCATCGAGTCGATCTCGATGTCCTCGACGCGGCACAGCAGGCCGTGGCCGCCCTCGTGGACGACGAGGCCGACGAGCAGGCCGACGAGGATGTCGACGGCGGCCGCCAGCGGGAGGAACTGGTTGACGCCGGGGATGACCAGCGCGTCCTGCGGACGGGTGATGCCGCCGACGGCGCCCGGGTCGCTCAGGGCGCTCACCGCCGAGAACAGGACGCCGAAAAACGACCCGACCATGATGACGATTGCGATGCCGACGCCGAAGTTGCCCCACGCCCGCCAGGCCCGCTTCGGCGAGGCCAGCCAGTCGAGGAACGCCCGACCCCGCTTGGTGTGGATGGTGAGGATGGGGCCGGCGACCCGGAACGAGGACGGCAGGACGCCGCGGGCGTTGAGCGCCATCGCGACCGTGGTGTAGAGGAGGATACCGACGAATATCCACAGCAGCGGTCTCATTGGTTGACGTAGGGACTGGCGGCTTCAAAAGTCGTTCCGTCGCGGCCGGCTCGTGGGGTCATCCCGACCGCCGGAGCCGGCGGACGACGAACTCGGCGTCCATCGGCGCCAGGAACGGGCCGAGACGGGGCCCCTCCGACTCGTCGAGGAACAGCCGGTAGCCGGCCTCGAAGAACGCCCCGACGGAGACGTCGTTCCGCTTTGCCGTCTCGTATATCTCGCCCTGCAGGGTCTCGGCGTCGGGTGATTCGGCCTCGATGAAGTCGGCCAGCTCTTCCAGTGCGGCCGCCGTCCCGTCGTCGAACTCGACGGCGGGCAGCTCCTCGGCGAGCCGGTAGTTGAACTCGTTGTCGGTCCGCTCGGCCCACGCGCGGGCCTTCTCGACGCGGGCCAGCGCCGCGTCGACCTCGTCGTCGGTGGCGTCCTCCGGGACGTGGCCCGAGCGCTTCGCCATCTCGACGCGGAGTTCGCGGTTGTCGGTCATCCCGAGGACGGCCGCGAACCGGTAGGAGATACGGACGGGCCGCCCGTCGGCCACCTCGTCGACGACCATCGGGTACGCCCGCGCCGCCCGCTCGTGCTCGAGGTCGTCGGCCTCGATTGCGTCGAAGTAGACGGCCTCGAAGCGGTCGAAGTCGTCGACGAGGTGGTCGATAGAGTCGACGTCGAAGTCGCGCTGCTTCTTCGGGTTCTTGGTGAAGAAGTAGCGGAGGACCTCGACCTCCAGTAGCTCCAGCACCTCGTCGACGGTGACGATGTTGCCCGACGACGACGACAGCGCGTCGCCGTTGAGCGTGAACCACTCGTAGACCATCGGCACGGGCGGCTCGAGGTCGAACACCTCGCGGGCGATGGTCTCGCCGGAGGGCCACGAGCCCTCGGCGTGGTCCTTGCCGAACGGCTCGAAGTCCACGCCGAGGGCGTGCCACTGTGCGGGCCACTCGAAGCGCCACGGGAGCTTCCCCTCCCGGAACGTGGCGGTTCCCTCGTGGCCGCAGCCGTCGATGGTGTCGTCGCCGGCCTCGACGTCCTCGCAGACGTAGTCGACGGTGCCGGCCTCGAGGTCGACGCCGGTGACGGTCTCGGTGAGGTTCCCGCAGTCGTGACACCGGGCGAAGAAGGGGACGTACTCGTCGTCGACCTTGTCCTGGAAGCCGGCGAGGACCTCGCGTGCGGTCTCGCGGTTCGCGAGGACGCGACGGACCTCCTCGTCGAACCCGCCGCTCTCGTAGAGTCCGGTGTTGGAGACGACGTCGATGGGGACGCCGACCGCGCCGGCGGCCCGCTCGAGCAGTTCGGTGAAGTGGTCGCCGTAGGAGTCACAGCAGCCGAACGGGTCCGGGACGTCGGTGTACGGCCGGCCGAGGTTCCGCCCGAGGGCGCCGGCGTCGACCTCGCCGAGGCCGACGACGTTCCACTCGAGGTCGGCCAGCGTCCGCGGGAGCTTCCGGAGGCGGTCGCGGTCGTCGGTCGTGAACACCTGCCGGACCTCGCGGCCGCGGTCCCGGAGCGCCTCGGCGACGAAGTAGCCGCGCATTATCTCGTTGAAGTGCCCGAGGTGCGGGACGCCGGACGGCGAGACCCCGCCCTTGATCACGATGGGGTCGTCGGGGTCGCGCTCGAGTATCTCGTCGGCGGCGGCGTCGGCCCAGAAGGCGCGCTGGCGGCCGGTCCCGACGTCGTAGAGCTCACTCATCGGGGACCACTTCGGTGCCGTCGAACTCACCGGCGACGGCGTCGGCAATCCGCGCCGGGTCGGTGCCGTCAAGGACGACCGCGCGGAGGCCCGAGCGCTCGATGACCTTCGCCGCGAGCAGGTCGACCGGTGCGTTCGAGCCGGCGGCGGTCTCGATGGAGGCGATGGCGTCGACCAGCCCGGCCGGGGTGAGCCGGTCGTGGCGCTCGGCGCTGTCGTCCTCGTTGGGGTCGGCCGAGTAGACGCCGGGCACGCTCGTCGCGTAGACCAGCAGGTCGGCCTCGACGGTCTCGGCCAGGAGCGCCGAGACGGCGTCGGTCGTGTGGCCGGGGACCGTCCCGCCCATGACGACCGTCTCGCCGCGCCGAAGGGAGGCCCGCGCGGCCTCGTGGCTCTCGGCGGGCTCGGGGATGGCCGATGAGTCCAGCGCCGCCAGCAGGAGCCGGGCGTTCAGCCGGGTGACGTCGATGCCGAGGGCGTCGAGGTCGTACTCGGTCGCCCCCAGCCGGCGGGCGGTCCCGATGTAGCTGCGGGCGACGTCGCCGCCGCCGACGACGGCGGCGACCTCGTTGCCGTCCGCGACCAGCCCGTCGATGACGCGGGCGTGGGCCTCGATCCTGTCGGCCTCCAGGTCGGGCGCGAGCACGCTCCCGCCGATAGAAACGACGACTCTCATTGCACCCTGCTAACCCTGTTTCGCTCTTAAGGGTTATCAAGCGCGGCGACACCTACAAGCCCTCACGGTCGAAAAAACGGGTATGCACACGTTCGCGGTCCTGGGCGACGAGGCCGAGGCGGGCCTGGAACGACTGCTCGCGGCGCTGGACGGCCGGGTCGGCGTCGTTCGAGCCGACGCGAGGCGGGCGGCCGGCGACGGCGGCGCGGCCGCGCTCGCCCGCGGCGACACCGAGTACGTCGTCGACGACGGCTGGCGGGCCAGCGGCGACGACCTGTCGGTATCCGGCGCCCTCGAACGGCTCGCGTCCCACCACGACTACGCGGCGGTGGTCG
>PXQM01000040.1 GCA_003021325.1 Halobacteriales archaeon QH_10_70_21 | reverse complement strand
CCGTTATCAGTCGCTCGACCACATGCGACGCTACATACCAAGAGCTGCGGTCGCCGGCGCCGGGGTGACGACGTTCGGCGTCCACGACACGCCCCTCCAGGAACTGTTCACTGCGGCCGCCCTCGAGGCGCTCGACGACGCTGGGGTCGAGTCCACGGACGTCGAGGCGCTGCGAAAACAAGACCCACCTCGGACCGACGGTCGCCGCCCACGTCGGCCTCGCCGGCGTCCCCGTCCAGCGCTACGAGGACGTCTGTGCGACGTCGGCGAACGCGTTCAACAACGCCGTCCAGGCGGTCGACGCCGGCATCTACGACGTGGTACTCGTCAGCGGCGTCGAGCGCTGTACCCCGGAGACGGGGAAGGACACCGCCGCGATGACCCGCATCTTCGCGCTCCTCACAAAGCGCCACATGCACGAGCACGGAACGACCGAGGAGCAGCTCGCCCACGTGGCGGTCAAGAACCACGGCAACGGTGCGTTGAACCCGCGGGCGCACTTCGGCAAGGAGGTCACCGTCGAGGAGGCGCTGGAGGGACCGGTCGTCGCCGACCCGTTCCGGCTGATGGACTGCTGTCCGTTCTCCAACGGCGCCAGCGCCGTCGTCGTCGGCGACGAGCACGCCGACTCCTACGGGGCTCCCGTCGACGTCGCGGGCGTCGGCCACGCCACCGACGTGGTTCCCATCGCCGACAAACCGACGCCGCACGTCACGCAGGCGGCCCGCGACGCCGCCGCCGAGGCCCACGAGCAGGCCGGTGCCGGTGCCGACGAGATGGACTTCGCCGAGGTCCACGACTGCTTCACCGGCGCCGAAGTGCTGGTCAGCGAGGTGCTCGGCCTCATCGAGGACGGCGAGGGCGACGTCGCGGCCGCCGAGGGCCGGACCGCCCGGGACGGGGACGTCCCGATCAACCCCTCCGGCGGGCTGAAGGCCAAGGGCCACCCCATCGGCGCGACCGGCGCCGCTCAGGTCGTCGAACTGGTCGAGCGCCTCCGCGGGACGGCCGGCGAACGGCAGATAGAGGGCGCCGAGCGCGCCGTCGCGCACAACCTCGGCGGCGACGCCGCGACCACCGTCGTCAGCGTCCTGGAGGCCCGGTCATGAGCGATGGATTCACCCACGCGGCCTGGACCGACGCGCTCGCTGACGGCGTCCTGCTGGGCGGCGCCTGCAGGGCCTGCGGGACGACGGTCGGGACGCCGAAGGCGGCCTGTCCTGACTGCGTGCCCGGGGGCTCGACCCGGTCGAACTCCCGACGGAGGGCGTCGTCTACACCGAAACGACGATCAACGTCCCGCCGGTGGGAATCGAGGAGCGTGGCTACCAGGTGGCCATCGTCAACGCCGGGCCGGCGCGCGTGCTGGGGCGGCTCGACGAAGCAGGGGTCGAAATCGGCGAGTCGGTGGCGCTCGCCGGCTACGTAGAGGACGAGCAGGGATACGCCGCGCCGCGGTTCGAGGCGGTCTGAGGCGGTCAGCTGCCGAGCCGTTTACTGCCGTCCGTGCCCGCCCCGGAGGTGACGCGGCTGGAGAGGTCGGCGATACACCGGCGGCAGAACCGGTAGCTCGGGTGTCCGCCGGCAGGTACTCCGAGCCGGCCTCGCCCCCGTCCGGTGACGCCGCCCGGTAGAGGTACGCGGCGATCGCGACGTGGAGCAGGACGAACAGGGTCGCGGCCGCGCCCAGCCAGAGCAGCTCCATGGCTCACGTCAATGTACGTGACGATGACACTTAGAGCTTCGGCGGCGGTCGGGTCGTCAGTCGACCCTGGCGAGCCACCGGGCGGGGTCGTCGAGCTCCTCGTCGGTCGGCAGGTTGTCGGGGTGCTCCCAGACGACGGCGGCGCCCGCGACGCCGCGGGCCTCGGCTACCGCGTCGAAGAACGCCTTGCCGCGCTCGTACTGCCGCCGCTTCATGCCGAGTCCGAGAAGCCGGCGTATCAGCATCGACACCGGCCCCGCGTTCCCCCGTCTGGCGTCCAGCTTCTCGCGGAGGTCGTCGTACGTCCGGTCGAAGGCACGGTCCATCACGAGCTCGGCGTACCCCTCGACGGCGGTCATCGTGACGTCGAGCTCTCCGAGGGACTCGCGGTCGAGGCCCCCGTCCGCCAGCTCCGAGACGGCCGCCTCGACGTTCCGCTCGAGCCGCGAGGAGAGCCACGGCGCCGCGCCGAACTCGGCGGCGTGTGCGACCTCGTGGAAGGCGATCCACCGCCGGAACCGGTCGCGGTCGACGTCGAGCGCCTCCGATACCGTCCCGATGTTGGGGTGGACGAAGTAGAGTTCGGGCTCGCCCTCGCCCAGCAATAGCGGGTCGTACTGCCCGAGGACGTTGTTCGCCAGGAAGCCGAGCGTGATGGCCATCGAGCCGGTGTTGGCCGACCGGGCCAGCGACGGCGCCAGCACGGCCCGCTCCTCCAGGGGCGCCAGCATCCGCTCGAAGGTCTCGAGGTTGGCGTCGATCCAGTGGTGGCGGTTCTGGACCTGGACGTTCCCCGGGAGGTCGAAATCGACGCCGGCGGCCGCCCGGATGGCGTCGCGGGCGTCGCCGACGTCGTCGGCGTAGCCCTGGCGCTCGGCGGCCGAGAGCGTCAGGTCGCCGGGGTCGGTCCCGGCCCTGGCGGCGGTGCCTACGGCGTTCCAGTCGACCGGGCCGTCGCCCTCCGTGTCGGCGACCGCGCGGACGGCACGATAGAGGTTCACGCTCCCGCTAGCCTGTCGCGGGACAAAGAGCTTCCGGGAGGTCCATCGACCGTCAGCGGAGCTCGACGGCTCGGCCGTTCACTCCTCGAGCTCGAACTCGTCGTCGCCGTCGCTATTGCCGAACTGTCGCCGCCTCGATCTCCTTCTCACCGGTCGCGTACGGGGCGTTCGCGGTCGCCTCGGAGTTCGAGTCGTTGACGTGTATCTCCAGCAGCGTGAACTTGGCCATGACAGACGGTTCGTGCGTCCCGTACTTATCGTTGCCGAGGGTATACCGCCGGTAGGTGATACTGCCGGCTGTAATTACGTGAAGATTCGTCTCAGATGTTCGACGACAGTGGGTCTGTGGACCCCGGATTCCAGCACCTCCGTTTCAGATAGTTACAGCCAGCAGTACGAGTCGTCGGTCGACGGGTTGCTCCGGCGGTGGAGCCCCGGGCAGGCGGTCGGGTCCAGGCCGGTGCGTTTATACTGCCAGCGCGTGCGCTGAACCATATGACGGACCGGCCACTCGACGTCCTCGAAGCGACGCTCGGCTCGGAAGTGAACGTCACCCTCAAGGGCGGCGAGATGTACGACGGCGTCCTGGCTGGCTACGACCAGCACATGAACCTCGTCCTCGAGGAGGGCGACAACGTAACCATTATCCGCGGCGATAACGTCGTCTCGATACAACCATGACCGGATCCGGGACCCCCAGCCAGGGGCAGAAGAACAAGACGACGCACGTCAAATGCCGACGCTGCGGCGAGAAGTCCTACCACTCGAAGAAGAAGGTCTGTGCCTCCTGTGGCTTCGGCAAGACCGCAAAGCGCCGCGACTACGAGTGGCAGTCGAAACAGAACGAGTAACCGACGCGGTTCTTCGAGTTCCCACGCCCTTCAGCGGGAGCTACGGGGTCGACGACCGAATCGTCGGGCACCGTCTTGCGACGTTTCTGCACGCCGCCGTGTCGGTCGGACAGAGGTCGGGTGGCTGGGCGACTGGCGCGTGCGGGGACGCAAACAGGAGGCCCGCAGGTTCAGCCGGATGACGGAGCTGGTGGGAGCGAGTCTGTCGAGCGACGACGACGTAAGAACGTACGTCTGTCCTCGCACGGTGAGGAGCGGGTCTCTGCGTTCGGCACGCGAAACGCCCGTTATATCCCGGATCGAGCACGGTCCGGGTCGGAATATGGTTTTTTCAATGTACGGCGGGAACCCCC
>PXQM01000050.1 GCA_003021325.1 Halobacteriales archaeon QH_10_70_21 | reverse complement strand
GATCTCCGGCCCGGAGATGTTCGTGAAGTAGGCGTCGATCTCGCTGGCGACGGCCTTCGCCATCAGCGTCTTGCCGGTCCCGGGCGGGCCGTACAGCAGGACGCCCTTTGGCGGCTCGATGCCGAGCTGCTGGAACAGCTCGGGGTGCCGCATCGGCAGCTCTATCATCTCCCGGACCTGCTCCAACTCGTCGTCGAGGCCGCCGATGTCCTCGTAGGTGACCGCGGGCGTGCCGCCGGCGGCGCCGACGGCCGCGCCGCCGCCCTGCTCTGCGATCTGCTCGGCGGGCTGTTCGCTTATCTCGACCTCGGTCGAGTCGGTGACGACGACCGTCCCGCTGGGGTCGGTCTCGGCGATCTTCAGCGGGATGCGCTGGCCGCTCCGCGAGGAGAGCGGGCCCAGGCCGAGCGAGAACGGGACGTTCTGGCCCTTGGTGACGGCCTGGCCGCTCAGCTTGTCGCGGATGTGCGGTCCGATGTTCCCCCGGATGCGGAGGTTCTGGGGTAGCGCGACGGTCACCTGCTTGGCCGGGTTGACGTCGGCGGCCTCGACGACCACGTTGTCGTCGATGCCGACGTCGGCCTCCTGGCGGAGCCGGCCGTCGATGCGGATGACGCCCTTGCCCTCGTCCTCGGGGTAGCCGGGCCAGACCCGGGCGACGGCGCGGGAGTCCCCGCTGTCGACGAGGATGTAATCGCCGTTCTCGAGGTCGAGTTCGGCCATCGACGCCCGGTCGATGGCGGCGAGCCCACGGCCCGCGTCCTTCTGTTTGAGGGGCTTGACGGTGAGCTTCATGTTACCCTTCCACCTCGATAGTGACGATTCCGTTGTTCATAACTGCACGGGACGCGGTCGCGGGGACCTCGAACTCGTGTTGCTCGCCGTCGACGACCACGATGGCCGTCCCGTCGACGACGTCCACGCCGCCGTCGACGTGACCGAAGTCGGCGGCGATGACCGCTCCGTCGTCGTAGTCGTACTGCCGGACGACGCCGTCGATGTCGCCGCAGACCGACTGTGAATTTTCACTCATACTAACCAAGAGTTAGTGTTCGTAATATATAAACTTTTCTTTAATATACCACGTACGGGGATGGACTTCTCCGTCGGCGAGTGCGTCGAGAACGGCGCCGCGAGCAGGTCCCGTCCGCCGCCGAAGATGCACATCGAGGCCGTGGCGCCGTCGACGCCAGGAGCCTCCTCGAGGTCGTGGCGTTTATCGCCCGAGCCCGCGAGTGGCCGCCATGGAGACGGTCAGCCATCACGGCCGGACGACCGCCTACCGGGCCACCGACTTCGGCGACGGCCCGCGGGTCTGCTACGTCCACGGCGCCGGTGGAAGGCACGACGTCTGGGTCGAACAGTACGGCGACCGCGAGGGCCCCCCGGCCGTCGCCGTCGACCTCTCCGGGCACGGCGACAGCGGCGACGTCGAGACCGAGCCCGGGACCGAGACGCTCGAAGCCTACGCCGACGACGTCGTCGCAGTCTCCGAGGCGACCGGTGCGAGGGTGCTGTGCGGCAACTCGATGGGCGGCGCCGTCGCCCTCTGGGTCGCCCTCGAGCGCGACCGCGACCTCGAGGCGCTCGTGCTCGCAGATTCCGGCGCCAAGCTCGGCGTCGACCCCGGCTTCCTCGAGTCGCTGGACCGGAACTTCGAGAGCGCCGTCGCCTCGCTGCACGTCCCCGACACCCTGTTCCACGACCCCGAGGACGAACTCGTCGAGGCCTCCGAGCGCGGCCTCCTGTCGACCGGTCGGGCGGTCACGCTGCGCGACTACCGGACCTGCGACGCCTTCGACGTCCGGGACCGCCTCGAGGAGATACGGGTCCCGACGCTCGCGGTCTGCGGCGAGCACGACCCGATGACCCCGCCGCGGTTCCACGAGTACCTCGCGGCGGAGCTCCCGGACTGCGAGTACGTCGAGATAGCGGCGGCGGCACACATGGCCATGCTCGAGCGACCCGAGGCGTTCAACGACGCCGTGCGCTCGTTCCTACTCTAGCCGTTCGGCGGCGTCCTTCCGTCGGCGCCGACGACCTCGCCGACGTCGGCCGTAATCCGGACCGTCGTCCGTGGTACGCCCGGCAGGTCGGCCCCGGACCCGGCCGTCCCGTCGGCGGTCCGAGACTCCTCGTGGTCCACCGGCGCCGGCTGGGCCGTCGACTGTTCCGTCGGCCCGCCCGAATCCTCGGGAGACGACCCCGTCTCGGCGGCCGACCGGCCGCCCACGTCTGGCGGCGCCTCCTCGACTGCGGGCCCGGGCGCCGGCGATTCGGCCGGCGACCCGGCCGGGGACACCTCGTCGGAAGTGGTCGGCGCTTCCTCCGGGGGGCCCTCCCCCATCAGGTCCGCGGCGCTGACCCCGTCCGGTTCCGGCGCGGCCGAATCGGCCGGGTCCCCGTGGCCGGCGGTGTCGGCCGTCGACCGCGGGTCGGACGCCGTCGTGCCCTCGTCGATGGAGCAGGACACCGAGGGACCCTCGCCGTCCATCGCCGACAGGACCGCGTCGCGGTTCCGCTCGATGCGGGCGACGAGGTCGTCGAAGAGGGCCGCCTCCTCCTCGGTGAGGCCGTCGTCGTCGACCGGCATCCCGGCGGCGGCGATGGAGGCCTTCTTGACCACCTTGCCGACCCGGCGCTCGTAGATGGCCTCGACGGTCTGCTCTGCCGTCTCGATGTCGTCGGAGAGCCGCCGGACCTCCGGCGACGAGAATGGGTCATCGGCCCGCTTGACGACGCGGGCGCGCTCCTCGGTGAGCTCCCGGATGAACTCTCCGACCTCCCGGTAGAACGACGAGCGCAGGTGCTGGAGGTCGCTCGACTGGCGTTCGCGAGCCTGCACCGACTGGAGTTCGTCGAGGTTCATTCTCCGGCCTTGGTTGCGTGTCCGCGGGTCATCGCGAAGACGCCCACGTGCTCTGGCACTGAATGGACACCCTCGGAGAGCCTAAAGGTTTCGCCGCGCAGTTCGACCGTCGTCGACTCGCGGACGTAGACCGCGATGTCGTTGCCGACGAACGTCTCCGGGACGGCGTCGACCAGCGGGTCGAAGTCGTCCACCTCCGAGCGGTCGATGCGCCTGACGGCAAGGCCGCTGCCGCCGTGGAGGCTGCCAGGCAGCCGGATGAGCCGGTTGATGTCGGTCGTCACCGGCTCGTCTATCGGCGCCGCGCTGTCTTCGGTGACCGCCTCGAAGAGCTTCCTCGTGATGCTGTAGACCGCCGGGTGGACGTCGACGTTGCCGTCCGACAGCTCCTCGCGGTTCTCCCGGGCGGCGTTCAGCGCGGCCGTCGCCTTCCCCTCGCCGATGCCCTCGAACGCCTGGAGCCGCTCGAGTGCGGCCGACTCCTCCATCGAGCACAGCTCGTCGACGAACGCTTCGAGCCGTGCCCTGGTCCGGCCGGCCCAGCCGCCCTCGGGCAGCGAGCGCTTCTGTGCCGGCGATGACCGGCCGGCGCTGCCGGCGACCGCCTCCGTCCGGAGCACGTCGTCGAACTCGACGCCCTCGCCGAGGACGTAGTTGACGATCTCGCGTCTGGCCGTCCGGTCCAGTTCGAGCACCCCCGGGTCGCGGACGTGGACGTGGTAGCCGCGGCCGCCGGAGAAGACGACCCTCGTGTCCTCGAAGCCGAAGTCGACCTCCAGCAGCTCGAGCAGCCGGAGCAGCGCCTCCTTGCTCCGATAGCATCGACGCGTAGTCGTCCGCTTCGGGGTCGATGCCCGGGAGGTGGTCGGCGTCCAGGTCGAAGACGAGGTCGGAGCCGCGCCACCCCTTCCGGCCCATGCTGTCGGCGCCTGGGTCGTCGTACCGTCCCGCCGAGAAGTAGACGTGCCGCGGCCGCTCGCCCGCGAGGAAGTCGCCCAGGTCGCCCCCGCCGACCAGATCGAGGTGGGAGTGGTGCCGCACCATCGTGGTTCCGCCCTCGCTCCAGGTGATGTAGCCCCACTCGCGCTCGTGGGCGGCCGGCGGCGGCGAGACGGACGCCCGGCGGTAGTGGTCGCCGAACCGGCCCTGGAGGTACTCGCGGGTGCGGCCGTCCATGCCCCCGGCTTCGGGACTGGGGTGAAAAAGCGTTGCTCTCCGCTACCCGCCCGGCATGAACCGCGAGAGCCGCTCGGTGATACCCCCGTCGCCGAGCCGGAGGTAGTAGGCGTCGCCGTTGTCCTCGTAGTAGTTGTCGACCCGTCGCTGTATCTCGAAGCCGAGGTGCTCGTAGAACGACAGCGCGTCCTCGTTTGTCGCCCGCGCGTGACAGGTCACCGAGCCGTGGTCGTCGGCGACGGCGGCGACGAGCTGCCGGCCGAAGCCCTCGCCGCGGTAGTCCGGGTGGACGCCGAGAAAGAGGATGTAGCCGTCCCGTCGCGTGGCGGCGAAGCCCACGACCGTGTCGTCCTCGTACCCTGGCTCGACGAGCAGGTGGACCCTCGAGCGTCGGTACGCGTCCGTGAAGAAGCCGTGCCGCTGTTTGAGGACACCCTCCTCACGGCGGATGCGCTCTTTTAGCTCCCACGCCTCGTCGACGAACTCCTGGTCACCGGTGTCGATGAGGCGGGTGTCGACGGTGACGCTCACTGTGTTGTGGTACGTGCGGCCCGAACATAACTCCACCGCCACCGACCAGTATTCGACCACTACCGTCCCGTAACCCTTTCGACGCTCCGGCGGTTCCGACCCGTCGATGGGACCGAATCAGGGGCGCGACGGGACGGAATCGACGGCCGCTGCGTTTGACCTCCGGGAGCACAC
>PXQM01000049.1 GCA_003021325.1 Halobacteriales archaeon QH_10_70_21 | reverse complement strand
ATCGGTACACGGGAGCGGTGAGTTCCGCGAGGAATCAAACGACACCGGACTCGATACGGTCGGTTACCGGCGCAAACAGGGACCGGAGGCGTCGGCAGATGACCCGACTTCAGGGTCTCAGGTGGCAGGCTGCGGAGGAGGACCGCCGCCTCTCCGGTCACCTGTTGCCTGCCATCGTCGCCTCCGCGGTACCGGTTCCGCTCACCATTGCCCCCGGCGTCGGATACGGACTGGTGACCGGGGTCTCGGCCGCCGAAATCGGAACCGCGGCGAACGACCTCGCGTACGACGTCGCCTCGCTCTCGGTACTGGTCGCGCTGTACGCCTTCCTGGCGACGGACCAGTGGCGGACAGCCGTGCCGTTCGAGCGTCCCGGTCACAGCGAATGCCTCTGGACGGCGGCGTTCTTCATCACGGGTGTCGTCGTCTTCCCGGTTGCGACGGTGCTGGCGGAGATGGCTGGCGCGCCGACGCTGGACGGCCTCGCGTACACCCTCGCCGACACCCGGACGCTCTTGGCGGTGGTGTTCGGTGGCGTCCTCGTCGCGCCGCTCGTCGAGGAGGTTCTCTTCCGGGGCTACCTGCTCGAGACGCTCCTCCAGCGGGGTTCTCGCCGATGCTGGCTGGCGGCGGCTCCGTCCTCGTCTTCGCCCTGATCCACGCGCCGCTGTGGGGCGTCGCCGGCGTCGTCGGCATCGCAGCCCGGTCGGTCCTGCCGACGGTCCTGCGACTCCGCTTCGACGACCTGACCGGCGCCTGGCTGTTGCACCTGGCGAACAACGTCTGGAGCAACGTCGCCATCGTGAGCCTCGGGTTCGTGTAGGCACCGTAGAAGCTCGATTCTGCGGCGGGGAGCCGATGGGCCCAGACGGGTTGGTGGAACCCCCAGTGAACACCTCGGGTGCCCGCAGCCTGGGGTACGCGCTCGCGAATTTACAAGCGGCGCGAGGCGAACGCCACGGGGCTTTGCGCCCGTGGACGATGCCGACGACGCTGCGGCACACCACTGAGTGATAGAGCATCAACTCATAGTGATTGTTGTGATTATTTTCGGCCCTGCCTCAACTGATCGGTGGTTTCAGACGTCGAGGCGGGATGTCTCTTCCACCCCGGCGGTAAAGAGTCACAACAATCGCTATCAGACCGTGTGACGGCACAGCTCGCGTTTGGCGTCAGGTCCACAAACACGGGCGGTCAGACGCTCCGCCGTCGCCACCGAGTAGGTCGGCGAGCGGCCGGAGCCACGCCTGCGGAGACTGCGCTCCCTGTAGATTCCCTCGTGGAGTCTGCAAAGCGTGTCGTGGAAACCGGAAGCCGCGGGGCGTGACCCCGAGGCACTTCACGCCCGGCGGCGCTGTGACCTCCGCCCATCCCCTGGGCCATCGGCAGTGCGGTCGGTGCCTCCACGACGCCGTGACGAGGAGCACGAGGTGAAGTAGTCTCAGCCCCCGATGTCATGTTTTTGTGAGTATCGTAACAGACGAACTTCGCGCCCAGTGACGCTACGGTCGGTTTCGAGTTCAAGCCCGGCAATGTCGTTTGACCGCTCCCCCTCCATTGGGCGTTGGCCTCGGTCCGGTAGGTGTCAGCTCCGGACCAATGTATTATTACAACGCTCCCGCGAACGTGCGACCGTAGACATCTCTATGCAGGGACAGCGAATCCTCGTCACCGGTGGCGCGGGCTTCATCGGCTCGAACCTCGCCAACGCACTGGCCGCGGACAACGACGTCGTCGTCGTCGACGACGAGCATCTCGGCACCCCCGAGAACCTCGACGACGCCGTCGAGTACCACCCCACGAGCGTCCTCGCCGAGGACCTCCCGACCGACGTGGACGTCCTCTATCACCTGGCGGCGCTCTCTTCGTACGCCATGCACGAGGAGGACCCGACGACCGGCGCCCGGGTGAACGTCGAGGGGTTCGTCAACACCGTCGAGCAGGCCCGCCAGGACGGCTGCGAGACCGTCGTCTACGCCTCGACCTCCTCGATCTACGGCAGCCGGACCGAACCCTCGCCCGAGGACATGCCCGTCGAGGTCAACACCGGCTACGAAGCCTCGAAACTCGCCCGCGAACGCTACGGCGAGTACTTTTCGAACCACCACGACATGTCGATGGCCGGGCTGCGGTTCTTCTCGGTGTATCAGGGCTACGGCGGCGCCGAGGAACACAAGGGCGAGTTCGCCAACGTCATCGCCCAGTTCGCCGACGACATCGCCAACGGCGAGTCGCCGAAGCTGTACGGCGACGGCGAGCAGACCCGCGACTTCACCCACGTCGACGACATCGTCCGCGGACTCGTCCAGGCCGCCGAACACGAACTCGACGGCATCTACAACCTCGGCACCGGTGAGGCCTACTCGTTCAACACCGTCGTCGAGCTGCTCAACGAGGAGTTGGGCACCGACGTCGACCCCGCCTACGTCGAGAACCCCATCCCCGAGTCGGTCTACGTCCACGACACCTGCGCCGACGCCTCGAAGATGCGCGAGGCCACCGGCTGGGAGCCCCGGATCGACTTCCGCGAGGGTATCCGGCGGGTCTGTTCGCAGTACACCTGAGGCAAAAGCGAACCCGACGCGCGACGAGGACGCCGCCCGGAAACCGTACCAGCTCCGGGTCGCCCACGAGCTCGGGTTCGAGATACCCGAGACGCAGGTCACCAACGACCCCGAGCAGGCCCGCGTGTTCGTCGACGAACACGGGCCCGAGGGACCCGTCTACAAGGCGTTCTCCGGGACCGAGGAGGCGTGGCGCGAGACCCGCGTCTTCCGCGAGAACGAGACCGAACTGCTCGACGCCGTCCGGCACGCACCCGTCATCTTCCAGGAGTACTTCCAGCGGACGTCGACCGCCGTATCACCGTGATGGGTGACCACGTGTTCCCGGCAGCCATCCACTCCCAGGAGACCGAGTACGAGGTCGACTACCGGATGACCATCGACAGCGCGCGCGTCGAGGCCGTCGACCTGCCGGACCAGGTGCTCGACCGCATCCGTGCCTACACGGACGAACTCGGTCTGGTGTACGGTGCAATCGGCATGCGGCGCACCCCGGATGGGCGCTACGTCTTCCTCGAGATCAACCCCTCCGGCCAGTGGCTCTTCATCGAGCGACGGACCGGACAACCCATGACCGACACGTTCGCGCGGCTGCTCGCTCGGCGCGACCACCGGACCAGCCATCGGGCGACCGAGACGACGGTGGAGGCCGAGGACGGGACGGCGGAACAGCTCTGTGCCGGTCCGAAAGCCGGCGGAACCGACGAGGCGGGGCCGGCCGGTGGCCCGGAGACGGAGGCCCAGGACACCGACTGACCCATCGCGGGAGCCGCTCCACGGGGAGGGCCCGCCGCGACGGTCCTCCACTAGCTGGCACGTGCGCGCTACGGTCACGAGCAGTCCCCGGAACGTCCACGTCGACGTTTGGCCGGCGTGCGTTATGCAGCCGCCCGGGTGGTGTCCGGGCGCCCAGGGGCCGTTCGCTACCGCTTTCGGCTCTGCGGCGTGTCGTCGGACACCAGCTCACAGAACCGTCTGAGGAACTTCTTCTGGGGGGTTTCGCCGGCGTCGGCCTCGACGAGCGTCTCCTCGAGGCCGTCGCGGCTCCGGTGACAGCACTCCCTGTGACAGGGCTTGCAGAGGTACTCGAAGGTCTTGTCCTCGCGGCTCCAGCGGTCGCCGTGCTTGTCGTACTCGCGGGCGTCCTCGCGGTCGACCGTCTCACCGCAGGCGATACAGGTCACCGTCTCCCCGGAATCACCGAGGATGGTGCCGCTCGAGCGGGCCATCGCTACCGGTCCACCTCCCCCATGATGGTATCGAGGCTGCCGATCGTCGCGACGAGGTCGGCGACGAACTCGCCTTCGGCCACCGCGGGCAGCGCCGACAGGTTCGAGAACGACGGCCCGCGGATCTTGAACCGCGCGGGCGTCTCGGTGCCGTCGGCACTGATGTAGATTCCGAGTTCGCCCTTCGCGGCCTCGACGGCCCGGTAGATCTCGCCCTCGGGCTTCAGCGTCCGCGGGACGTTCGCCTGGATGTCACGCTCGTCGTCGGGCCAGTCGGCCAGCAGGTCGACGCACTGCTCGACCTCCTGCAACCGGACCAGCACGCGCGAGAAGTTGTCGCAGCCGTCCTCCGTGACGACGTCCCACTCCAGGCGGTCGTAGTAGCCGTAGGGGTCGTCCCGTCGGAGGTCGTAGTCGACCCCCGACCCACGGGCGACCGGCCCCGTGCAGCCGTACCCCTTTGCGGCCCCCGGCTCGAGGGTCCCGGTGTCGACGGTCCGAACCTGGAATATCTCGTTGCTCGTCAGCAGGTCGTGGTACTCCGCGAGCTTCCGCGGGAGGCCATCGGTGAAGGCGCGGACGTCCTCGAGGAACTCCTCGCGGGGGTCGGGGATGTCCCAGGCGACGCCGCCGAGCCGGAAGTAGTTGAACATCAGCCGCTGGCCGGTCAGGTCCTCCAGCAGGTCCTGGACGATTTCCCGGTCGCGGATGCCGTACTGGAAGGCCGCGGTGAACTCGCCGATGACGTCCAGGGCGTAGGTGGCGATGGCCAGGAAGTGCGAGAGGATGCGCGACAGCTCGGCGCTCATCGTCCGGATGACCTGGGCGTACTCCGGCACCTCGATGTCTGCGAGGTCCTCGGCCGCGCGGGCGTAGGCCCACTCGTTGAGCAGGCCGGCACCGCTCCAGTCCCAGCGGTCGGGGTATGGCATGATCTGGTGGCGGTAGGTGCCCTGCTCGCACATCTGCTCCTCACACCGGTGGATGTAGCCGATGTCGGGCTCGACGTCGACTATCTGCTCGCCGTCCAGCACCGTCTGCAGGTGCAGGACGCCGTGCGTGCTGGGATGGTGCGGACCGACGTTGACGAACATCGTGTCGGCACCGCCACGGTGGTCCTCCTGCAGCGGGTTGGCGTGCTCGCGGTACGGGACGACCTGTGCGGACTCGGGGTCGTAGTCGCGCCGCAACGGGTGGCCCTGCCAGGTCTCCGGCAGCAGGATGCGCCGGAGGTCCGGGTGGTCGTCGTACTCGATGCCGACGAGGTCGTAGGCCTCCCGCTCGTGCCACTCGGCCGTCCGGTAGACCGGCGCCGCCGACTCGCTGACCGGCCGCTCGTGCGGCACCGGCACGACCACCGACAGTTCGCGCGTCCGGTCGTCGTAGCTGGTCACGTGGTAGACCGTCTCGAAGCGGTCCTCGTACTCCTGGGCGGTCACACACGAGCAGTGGTCGAAGCCGGCGTCCGCGCGGAGCGTCGAGAGCACCGCCTGCACCCTGTCGGCGCGGACGACGACCGCGGGGGCGTTCTCGTGGGCGTCCCGACCGATGACGGCGTCGTCCGGCAGGCTCCGTATCGCCTCGTCTACCGGCCGTTCGTCCGGCGGCAGTTCGCGCTGTTGCATCGTTCTCTGCTCGAGCCTCCTTGGCGGTACAGGGTAGCATCTGTGCCTCACCTGTGAGGCACACTTATATTATCGGCCCGAGAGTACCGCGTATGAAGTACGTCACGTTCTCGCTGATGCAGGACCCGGGGGAGCGTCACCCGATGCACCAGTTCGTCGTGGAGACCGACGGGTTCGAGGCGTCGCGACTGGTCGGCTCGACGATCACCGACGGCCTGCACACGGCCGTCTTCCACGTCGACGGCTGGCTGCCAGCGCCCTACGAGGACGCGCTGGCCGAGGTCGAGACGATACTCGAGTACGCCGTCTCCGAGCAGACCGACCGGACCTTCGCCGTCTACGTCCGCGAGGACATGCGGGCCTACGACCGGGAGATCACCGACGCGTTCGGTCGCCCTGGACTCGTGACGCTGTTTCCGGTCGTCTACCGCGCCGACGGGACGATGGAGCTAACGCTGGTCGGGCCAACGCCGACGATACAGGCCGCTATCGACGAAGCGCCGGAACCGGGCGTCGACGTCCGCGACATCGGGAGCTACCGCGCCCGCCGAATCGGCGGACAGCGCGACCTCACCGGGCGGCAGGCGGAGGCCGTCGCGGCGGCGGTCGAACTGGGCTACTACGAGGACCCTCGTGCCGCGAGCGTCGCCGACGTGGGTGAGATGCTCGGGTGCGCCCCCGGCACGGCCGCCGAACACCTCCGGCGGGCCGAACGGACGGTGATGCGGGTCTACGTCGACGAAG
>PXQM01000048.1:6888-9334 GCA_003021325.1 Halobacteriales archaeon QH_10_70_21 | reverse complement strand
CTGGTCCGCCGGAGCGACGGCTGGGAGACGCTCGCGACCGTGCCCGCGGGAATCCGGTCGATGACCGTCGTCTGACCCATGACACGGGGAGCCCACCGTCGTTCGATTCGTCGGTTCGGACCTGGCCGGGGCCGCCGCAACGCGGACGGACGGCGCCCCGTGAGGCCACATCCTGACTGTCGGGACCCGAGCGACCACGAACCGTTTGTATCATCCAGCACTACCGGAGCGGTCTGTCCCGATTGCCCTCCCGTCGCCGTTTTCTGACCGACATCGGCGCCACCGCCCTGGTCGGGACGGCCGGCTGCGTCCGCCGCACGCAGGAGGCCGCGACGGGGGTCGACTGCCCCGAGACCCCCGCGCCCGACTACCGTCGTGGCTCCCGGCGCCGGACACCCTCCCCGACGGCGATGACGGCTACGACGCCCAGCACCTCCGGATGGACGATCTCACGACGAACGACGAGACAGCCGGGGCCGCAGCCGGCCTCCGGAACCTGTTCGGGCGGACCGGGCGCGACCCGTTCGGCGTCGAGGCCGGGACGACCATCACGGTCACCCGGTCTGTAGGAACCGTGCGGGTTATGCGTACGAGTCCCTTAGCGGGGGCGTGAGCGACCCGACGCCCGAAATAGTACGCGAGGGCGACGCTCTGACGAGCAGCGGCTACCGCATCTCCGTCGACGAGGGACGCGATTCCTTCTACGCGCTCTGCATCGAGGACCCCGACGACGAGGACCGGTGGCTCATCTCCGACACCGTCCGCTCGCTGCGGGACCTCCGATGACATCCTCCGCGCCGTAAACGGTCGAACAGGCGCACCGCTGGCTGTGCCATCCAGCCGTTATCCCTATCTCCCCCATCACAGGCGAGACTCGGGAGTACCTTCTGTCGGATGTTCTCGGCTCCGTTCACGTCGACATTAGCGACCAGTCCACGGTCGTCACAGACGTACAGCCCACGCTCGACGCGCTGGCTGTCGTCGGTGGCCTCGCAATAGGCGCACGATTTGGACGTATCGCGTTCGTCCACGCGCTCGACGCTGATACCCCGCTCGGCGGCCTTGTACTCCAGCATCTCAGTGAACCGGTCGAACGCCCATCCATGCAGGTCCAGATTGCCGTGGTCGCCCCAATCGGTGTCCTCGCGGATACCCGAGAGGTCGTCGACCGCAATCGTTCCGACGTTTCGGGCGGCACACTCGGCCACTATGTCTGCCGAGACAGCGTGCAAAAAGTGGGTGCGCCGCTCGGTGCGTTTCCGGTACAATCGTCGTGCCTTCTGTGAGTTGCTGTCGTCGCACTTCGCTCGCTCTTTCTGGAAGTAGAAGTCGTCCTCTTTGAGCGCCCCGCCGGGGTACAGCAAGGCTTCGTCACCGACTGCAACGGCAGCGAAGTTACAGATACCGAGGTCGATGCCTGCCACTCGGTCCCCGGGAGCATCGGTATCCTCGATCTCGACATGGCAGACGATGTGCAACTCCCACTCGTCGCCAGTCCAGACCGCCCGGACCTGCTGGACGTTCTGTACGTCTACGTCCGGGTCGGCGGCGTACTCGCATAGAATGAAGTCGCTCCGCCCGTTTTTCAGGTTCCGTCCCTTTGAGAGTCGAATCTGGTTGTGGTCGGGGTCGTGCTTGAACCCATCCTCTTTGAACGTGACCGTCGAGCGGGGGTGGTCGTCGCCGTGCTTGCGGTAGCCGGGTGGGTTCGCGTTGTCGTCGTCGTTCCGGCGGTGAGCGTACCACGAGTCGAACGCTTCAGCCAATTCTTCGAGAATCGCCTGACTGGATTGAGCGTTCAAATCCGCGTAGCGTTCGTGATTCTTGAGGTACGCTTTGAGCGTGCCGCCGTTTGGGATTGTGCCAGTTTCATCCCAAATCCGATCGCAGGTCCACCGGGCGACGTTCCAGAGTTTCGAGGCGTTCACGAGAGCGAAGCTCTCGTGCAGCCCATCAGAAATCAAAGATTTCTGAGGACGGCGAACCCGAGCGAATCAAAATCGTCACGCACTTGCTGGTGGTTGCGAATGGACGCAACGTAGGTGCGTGTGACCTGATTCGCCATACATAGACTGTTGTGTGAGAGACTGAGAAGTTATAGCCTGCCGGAGTGAAAGTGGACTATCCGGCCCGGTAGTCCCCGTTGAAGTGATTACCGGGCTCACGCGATTCACGCCCGGCCTGAAGGCCGGGATTCTCTCGCTGAATCGAGATAGGACACCCGAAATCGGGTGAGTGTCCGAACGAGGTTAGAAAGACCTACTCTGGTGTGTGGTGACACCTGACGGTACGTCTCAGGTGAGCGGGTCCGCGGACGCGGACCGCGGACACACCTCTACGTCGGCTGCGGCCGCGAGCATCGGACAAGGCGCCAGACGCCTCGTCCGGGGCGCCGGGGTCTGGAGTGCGGCCGTGATGCCGTTCGTCGCGCTGGCGCTGCTGGTCG
>PXQM01000048.1:0-6839 GCA_003021325.1 Halobacteriales archaeon QH_10_70_21 | reverse complement strand
CTCGCGTCGTCGAGCCGGGTCGGTCCGGCCGCCGGGCCGGAAGCGAACGGAGCCAGGGCCGTATCGACCGGCGAACGGTCCCCGCCGTTTATGCCCGCTCGGAGTGCCGGTCGTCGCATGTACGAGCGCATCCTGGTCCCGACCGACGGGAGCGACCACAGCGACCTGGCCGCCGAGCACGCGGTCGAGCGAGCCGAGACGTTCGACGCGACCGTCGACGCGCTGTTCGTCGTCGAGGAGGCCGGGCCGAGCGGCCACTGGGACTTCGCGGTCGAAGAACAGGAGGCGGCGGGTGAACGGGCGCTCGACGCCGTGGCCGCGCTCGGCGAGGAGCACGGCGTCGACGTCGAGCGCCACCTCCGGCGGGGGACCCCTGCCGAGGAGATCGTCGACGCCGCCGTAGACTACGACGTCGACCTCATCGTGACGGGGACGCAGGGCCGGACCGGACTCTCGCGCATCGCCACCGCCGGTAGCACGACCGAGCGGGTGGTCAGGCTAACCGAGATTCCGACCCTCGTCGTCGGCGGTGCCGGCGCGGGTGACTGATACTGCCGGCCGTACTCACGTGAGGATTCGTTCGGGATATTCGACCGCGGCGGGTCCGTTACCTCCGGCTCCACGCGTCCCCGTTCGGGATGGTTACAGCCGGGCGGTGCGAACGGCGAACATCCTGCGCGTCCTCGCGGAGGCCGACGGGCCGCTCCCGTTCTCCGAGGTGTACGGGGCGCTGGACGTCGACGACTCCGCGCAGTTCAACTACCACCTCGACAAGCTCGTCGGCCACTTCGTGGGCAAGACCGACGAAGGGTACACCCTGCGACGGCCCGGTCGCCGGGTGGTTGAGGCGATACTCTCGGGCGCCGTGACGGAGGCGCCGCAGCTCGACCGGACGTCCGTCGACGGCAAGTGCAGCTACTGCGGGAGCCGAATCGAGGTGCAGTGGCGCGAGAGCAGCATCGAGCTGTTCTGCACGGAGTGCGACGGCGCCTGGGACCGCTCCTGGGGCCGGGCCGGCGGGCCGCAGCCCGTCGACGACGGCTACCTGGGCCGGCTGCCCATGCCGCCGGCCGGCCTCGAGGCCCGGTCACCGACCGAGGCCTACTGCGCCGCCTGGATCTGGACCAACCTCGAGGTCATGGCGGCGGCCAGCGGCATCTGCCCGCGGTGTTCGGCCCGGCTGGAGACGTCGATTCACGCGTGCGAGAGCCACGACGCAGACGGCGAGGTCTGTGCCGACTGCGAGAGCCGCTTTGCGGTCCGGGCCGTCTTCGAGTGCGACAACTGCAACTACACGACGGGCGGGAGCGCGGCCCTCGCGCTGCTCACCGAGGACGAACTCCTCTCGTTCATGACCGACCAGGGTCTGAACCCCGTCGCCCCCGAGTCGATACACAGGGTCGACCGGACCCACACGGACTACGAGGAGGAGGTCCTCTCGACGGACCCACTGGAGGTCGGGTTCACGTTCACCGTCGACGGCGGGCGCCTCACGCTCCGGGTCGACGAGGACCTCGAGGTCGTCGAAGCCTCGAGATAGCGGCGCCCGGCCGGCGTCAGCCGGCCGACTCGTCGGTCTCCTCGTCGTCGCCGTCCGAGATGGGGACCGTCTCGATGTCGGCGGCCGCCTCGGCGGGGCCGAACACGGCTCGAAGCAGGAGGTTCGCCGGACTGCCGGGGTACTCCCGGTCCGTCAGCCGCGTCAGCCCGGTCAGGTCGACCACCTCGTCGTCGCCGAGCGGCGTCGACAGCTCCAACAGCGGGCTCACGAGCCGGCTCTCGAGCTCGCCGAAGCTCGAGGGGTCGGTCGCGTCCGTCGGGGCGTACCCACCGAGGTGGCCGGCCAGCGGCGAGAGGTCGACCGCCTCGGCGTCCGGCCAGCCGAGCTCCTCGTGGACCAGCTCGGAGGCCTGCTCGATGGCGCCGACCGAGCCGAGGTGGCCGGCCCCGATGGCGGCCTTGACCGCCTTCGCCAGGTCGCCGCTGACGACCGCCGGGCCGACCTGCGCGACCGCGCCGTTGCCGACGCTGACGACCCACCCCGCCTCCTCGTAGCGGTAGACGTGGAACCGTTCCGAGTCATCCTCGCCGGTCGCGTCGGTGACGCGGGCTGCGTTGACGACCCGCTGGATGTTCGCGGCTGCGGTCCGCGCCTCCCGGACGGCGGTCTGGGCGCTGGCCGGCACCTCGGTGCCGGCGTCGTCAACGATGGCCGCGGCGTCACCGACGACGAAGGTGGCCTCGCCGGCCCGGAGGTCGCCGCCGGTCCGCTGGCGCTCGCCGTCGAGTGCGTCCGGGCCGCGGATGCCGCCGGTCCAGACGAAGACGTCGTGTGGGACGGTCCGGCCGTCCTCGAGTTCGACGGCCGATTCGTCGGCCGACGCGACGGTCGCGCCCGTCTCGACGGTGACGCCCCGGGCCTCGAGCTCCTCGCGTATCGCGCCGGCGAAGGTCCCGTTGAAGCCGGGCGCGATGCGGTCGGCCATCTCCACGACGGTCACGTCGAGGTCGAGCCCCTCCTCGCGGGAGAGTTCGGCGAGCTCGCCGGCGACCTGGATGCCCGACAGGCCGGCGCCCCCGACGACGGCGTCCCCGCCGGGCGCGGCCATCGCGTCCGCTCGGATGGCCTCGGCGTGGGGCAGCCGTTTTAGCGGCGTGGCGTGCTCCTCGACGCCGGGCAACTCGTAGAAGGCGGTCTCGGCGCCGAGACAGACCGCTGCGGCGTCGTACGAGAGCTCCTCTTCGCCCTCGCCGTCGACGGGCGAGAGCGTCGCGACGCCGGCCTCGGGGTCGACGCCGGTGACCCGGGCCTGGCGGACCTCGGCCCGCGAGAGGACCGCCGACAGCGGGACCGTTATCGTCTCCGCGAGGCCGGGGTACCGGACGACCCGGTGGAGCTCGTGCTGGACGAGGTGGGCGTCGGATTCGTCGACGACGACCAGGTCGACGTCGTCGGGGAGCCGGCGCTCGAGGCGACGGGCGACTGTCAGTCCGGCGTAACCAGCGCCGAGTACGGCAACGCGCATACCGGTGGTACGCGGCGTACGGTCAAAGGCCCTCTGCCATCGGCCGCTCAGTGGACGTCCGCCAGGAACGACCGAATGGCGTCGTTGACCGGCTCGGGGTTCTCGAGGTTCGAGGAGTGGCCGGCGTCGGGTATCATCTCTCGGCGGGCGTCCAGCCGGTCGACCAGTGAATCCGACCGCTCGGGCTCGAGGGCGACGTCCTCCTCGCCGTGGACGACCAGCGCCGGGACGTCGATGTCGTCGAGTTCGTCGGTGAAGTCCGGCCGCTCCAGCCAGGAGTCGACCTCGTGGTAGACGGCCTCGCCGGGGTAGGAGAGCCACCGGTCGACCCACGAGTCGACCAGCTCGGGCTGCTCGGCGACGGTCGTCTCCCCGAAGAGGATGTGCTTGACCACGCCGGCCAGCTGTTCGGGGACCTCGCCGGCCTCGCGGGTCGTCGCTATCATCTCGCCGTAGCGCTCGATCTCGGCCGCGTCGTGCGGGCCGGCCGTCGCGTCGACGAGGACGAGCCCGTCGACGCGGTCGGGATACCGCTCGGCGAACCGAAGGGCCATGAACCCGCCCATCGACATCCCGCCGAGGACGCAGGAGCCGATACCCTTGGCGTCCAGGAGCGCCGCGCAGTCGTCGGCGAGGTCGTAGAGGTCGTAGGGGCCCTCCCAGCGGTCGGTGCGGCCCCGGAGGTCGTAAGCGACGGCGCGGTAGTCGTCGGCCAGCGCCTCGACCTGCGGATCGAACATCGTGCGGTCCATCAGCGTGCCGTGCGCGAGGAGGACGGCCGGGCCCTCCCCTCGGTCCGTCGCAACGGTGTCCGCCCGGGCCCGGTAGCGCTGCACCGAACGGTCGTCGGCTGGTACCATGGCACATCCGTGGCGGCCAGCGACTTATAGCTGGGGCCGGCCGCTCATCTGTCTGCTTCATGATACGCGTCAGCCGTCCGTACGACCGCCCACAAGCCTTTTTCGTGTCGGTTGTGATAAACGAACGATGACCGAGCTGGGGGACCTACTGGAGAACATCATCGCCGACGTCGACAGCGTGTTCCTCTTCTCTCCGAGCGCCTCGCTCCACGATGCGTTCGTGGACGCGGAGCCGCCGGTCGTCGTCGTCGGCCCCGAGAACGCAGTCGACGCCGAGCGGTACGTCGAACTCCCGCTGGAGTTCCAGAACCTCCGGGAGCGCATCCGGTTCGGCGTCGAGGGCGGCCTCGACAGCGGCTACCTCGAGGAGGGCGACCAGGTGGGCTGTGCGGCGAAGCTGTTCGCCGACGACATCGACACCGTGACGCGGGTCCGGGCCGGCGACTTCGACCGCTCCGGGGTCTACGACCTCTTCGTCAACAGCCGGGCCGAGCCGGACGTCATCCGGAACGTCCTGGAGGTGGCCATCGAACTCGGCAAGAAGGGCCAGAAGGGCAAGCGCGTCGGTGCGCTGTTCGTCGTCGGCGACGCCGGCAAGGTGATGAACAAGTCCCGCCCGCTCTCGTACAACCCCTTCGAGAAGAGCCACGTCCACGTCGGCGACCCCATCGTGGACGTGATGCTCAAGGAGTTCTCCCGGCTGGACGGCGCCTTCGTCATCAGCGACTCGGGGAAGATCGTCTCCGCCTACCGGTACCTCGAGGCGTCGGCGGAGGGCGTCGACATCCCGAAGGGGCTCGGCGCCCGCCACATGGCGGCCGGCGCCGTCACGCGCGACACGAACGCCGTCGCTGTGGTGCTGTCGGAATCCGACGGCCTGGTCCGGGCGTTCTCCGGCGGTGAAATCGTCCTGGAGCTCGACCCGGAGGACTACTGAGCATGCAGCTCGTGAACGAGTGGTTCACCGGCCTCTCCACGGGCGAGCAGAACCTCGTCTACGCGATCGTGCTCGTCGTGGTAGGGCTGGTGCTCGCCGGTGTCACCACCTGGATCGTCAGGCGCGTCCTCCTGGCGCTGGAGGTCGACGACGCCGCCGAGGGAACCGCCTTCGACCGGACCACCAGGGGAATCGGCACCTCGACCGTCGGCCTCATCTCACAGCTGTGCGGCTTCTTCGTCTTCCTCATCGCGGCGCTGTACGCCGTCGAGATGCTGGAGTTCGTCCCCTCCGAGCAGGTCATCTCCGAGATCAGCCGCTTCCTCCCGAACCTGTTCGTCGCGGTCATCGTGGTCATCGCGGGCGTTCTCGTCGGCGACAAGGCCGCGATCCTCGTCGGCGAGCGGCTCCGGAGCATCAAGCTCCCGGAGGTGACGGTCATCCCGAAGCTCGTGAAGTACTCCATCGTCTACGTCGCGACCCTCATCGCGCTGTCGCAGCTGAACGTCGCGACGGGTGCGCTCCTGATACTGCTTGCGGCGTACGCCTTCGGTGTCTTCTTCCTCGGCGGCCTCGCGTTCAAGGACCTCCTGGCGTCGGGCGCCGCGGGTATCTATCTGCTCCTGACCGAGCCGTACAGCATCGGCGACGAGGTCGAAATCGACGGTGCCAGGGGCATCGTCCAGGAGATAGACGTTTTCGTCACCTACGTCGAGGACGACGGCGACGAGTACGTCATCCCGAACCGGAAGGTGCTCCGCGAGGGCGCGATGCGGGTCCGGACCTGAGACGGACGTTCCTGACCGTGTTCGGCGGTGCCGTCTTTGACGTCGGGACGTGGCTGCGGCGACCGACGGCAGCTTCCCCCGCTGTCCCCGGTCACGAGGAAGCCGAGGAATGTCGCTGGAGCACATACCCTTTTTACGGTTCGGCTGGAGGGACCTCGTATGACCGAGCACGATACGACCGTCGAGGAGCTGATGACCGCTCCGGTGGAGTCGGTTTCCCCGGACGCGACGCTGGCCGAGGCCGCTCGGATGCTCGACGGCGAGGGAATCGGGTCGCTCGTCGTCGGCGAGGAGCGGCTGAACGGCATCATCACCGAGTCCGACGTCGTCGCTGCGGTCGGCGAGGAGCTGGACCCCTCGACCCCGGTCTCGGAGCTCATGAGCGACCCCGTCGTGACCATCCGGCGCGGCGGAAC
Source organism: Halobacteriales archaeon QH_10_70_21 (assembly GCA_003021325.1). The sequence continues at coordinate 812 of PXQM01000048.1, read as the reverse complement.
GGCGCGGACCGCCGCCGAACGGATGGGCCACAACGGCGTCAAGAAGCTCCCGGTCGTCGAGGACGGCGCGGCCGTCGGCATCGTCACTACGACCGACCTCGCGCTACATCTCCCCAACTACCAGGTGAACATGGCCCACCAGGCCGAGGCCGACATCGTCGACGGCGAGTTCGAGTGAGCTAACACTGTAAAACCGTGCGGCAATTTTAACATACATCGCTCGAACAGTCGCGCATGGACTTCGAACTCTCGGAGGCACAGCAACAGATCAAAGAGGAGGTCCGCCGGTTCGCGGAGAACGAGATACGGCCCGTCGCGGCGGAGTACGACCGCAGGGAGGAGGCCCCGCTCGAGCTAATCGAGAAGGGCGCCGAGATGGGCCTGACCGGCGCACAGATCCCGATCGAGTACGGCGGCGCCGGCTACAGCACCGTCGACGTGGCGCTCGTCATCGAGGAGCTGTACGCCGCCGACCCCGGCATCGCCGGCAGCATCCTCGGTACCGCCTTCGGCAGCGAGGCCATCCTCGAGTTCGGCACCGAGGAGCAGAAACAGCGGTGGCTCCCCGACCTCGCGACCGGCGACGCCATCTGCGGCTCCGCCATCTCCGAGCCACACGCCGGCAGCGACGTCGCCTCCATCTCCACCCGCGCCGAGGCGGACGGCGACGAGTGGGTCGTCAACGGCAACAAGATGTGGATCACCAACGGCTCCGTCGACGACTTCGACGCCGAGCGGCTCTACCGCGACGCCAAGATCACCCAGATCTACGAGGGCACCACCGAAATCCAGAAGAACATCATCGCCCGGGA
>PXQM01000047.1 GCA_003021325.1 Halobacteriales archaeon QH_10_70_21 | reverse complement strand
GGACGGCCTCGTGTTCCGTGCGGATGGAGTCGAACTCGACGGGCATCTCCCAGCCGCCGAACTCGGTCAGTTTCGCCTCGGCGTCGGCGTGGACCGCCGATAGCGGCGGGCTTCGGAGCGACATGTCGGACGCCTCGGGGCCCGGGGAGTAAGGCCTTCCGTCCGACCGTCAGCGATTTGACCGGGGGCCGCACAGAGCCGACATGGGACTGCTGGACCGGCTCCGGGGGCGACGGACCCGGGTCGGTATCTTCGTCGACGGGCCGAACGTCTTCCGCGAGGAGTTCGACGTCGACCTCGACGACCTCCGTGCCATCGCCCGCGAGGAGGGAACCATCGCCGTCTCCAGGGTCTACGTCGACGAGAACGCCGGCGCCGGCCTCATCCAGGCGGCGGAGGCCCGCGGCTTCGAGGTGCTGACCACCAGCGGCGATGTCGACGTGAAGCTCGCCGTCGACGCGGTCGAGGCCAGCACCGCCGGCCGTATCGACACGCTCGTCGTCGTCTCCCGGGACACCGACTTCAAGCCGGTCCTGGAGACGGCGGCCAAGCGGGGTATCCGGACCGTCGCCGTCGCGCCCGGGGTCTACGGCCGCTCGGACGCGCTCCAGAACGCAGCCTCGGGAACGTCCTCGGGAGCAACACGTTCGACCTGCTCGTGGCGATTCCATTCGGGGTGCTCGTCGCCGGGAGTGCGCCGGTCTCGTTCTCCATCGCGGCGCCGATGATGGGGGTGCTGACCCTCGCGACCATCCTCCTTTTCACCGCCCTCCGGACCGACCTGTCGCTCAGCGGGACGGAATCGTACGCGCTCCTGGCCGCCTACGTCGTCTTCGCCGGATGGGTCGTCGGAGAGGTCGTCGGCGTGTTCGGACTCATCCGGGTGTGAGGGTGGTCCCCGACCGGCCGCCGCCCGTCGCGCGAGCGTGCCGCTTTTGCCCCGACCGGCCGAACGGGCTGGCATGTACGACGGACCAGTCCTCGACAACCACCTCCACCTGGACCCGGTCAACGGCCGCGGCGCCGAGGCGGCCGCCGAGTTCGCCGACGCAGGCGGCACCCACCTAAACGTGCTGAACAAGCCTTCCTGGAACCTGGTCGGCGAGGTCGACGGTGCCGACGGCTTCCGCGAAACGTTCGATATCACCATCGAGGTGGCCCGGGCGGCCGACGAGATACTGCCGGGCCGCGCCTGGCCCGTCCTGGGGGTCCACCCGGCGCTCATCTCACAGCTCGTCGACCGCGGGTACGAGCCCGGGGCGGCGGCCGACCTGATGAGGACCGGCCTCGATGTCGCCGCCGAGTACGTCGCCGAGGGACCGGCGCTGGCCATCAAGTCCGGCCGTCCCCACTACGACGTCGAGGAGTCGGTCTGGGACGCCTCCAACGATGTGATGCGGCACGCCTTCGAACGTGGCGCCGAGGTCGGCTGTGCCGTCCAGCTCCACACCGAGGGCGGCGAGGACTTCCGGCAGGTCGCCGAGTGGTCAGAGGCCGCCGGCCTCCCCCGCGAGCGGGTGGTCAAACACTACGCCAGCGGCCGAACCGAGGGCCCCATCCCGAGCGTCATCTGCGACAAGGACGAACTCGAGCGGGCCTGCGAGGGCGAGTGGCCGTTCTTCATCGAGACGGACTTCATCGACGACCCCGACCGGCCGGGGGCGGTCTTCGGCCCGCGGACGGTCCCGCGCCGGACGACCTGGCTCGCCGAAGAGGGGTACGAGGCGCCGCTGCGCCGCGCGCACGTCGAGACGCCCGCCCGCGTCTACGGCGTCGACACCGAAGCCACCCTGGCGTGACCCGGCCACAAACGATTTTTTATACCACGGCGTCGTCCCGGACGTATGTCAGTCGGTCAAGATACTGCCGGGCGACCGTACGTCGTCGGCGCCGCCGCCGGCCTCGCCGCCTGGATTCTCGGGTACGTCCTCGCGTACCTGCTGGTCGGCTCCGACGTCCGGGAGTCGAGGCTCAACCAGTTCGCACAGACGTTCGGCGACGGCGACGCGACGTACGAACTCGTCGGCTGGGTGTTCTTCAACGCCCACTTCGTCGACACGCTCATCGACGCGGGCTTTTTCGGAACCGGAACCACCAACTTCGTCGGCGGTGAGGACGGCTTCGCCGCCCTGCTGTACCTGATCCCGCCGGCGCTTTTGATTATCGCTGGCGTCGCGCTCGCCCGGTACAGCGGCTCCGTGGACCCCGCCGAGGGGGCAGTCACCGGCGCCCTCGTCGCTCCGGGATACCTGCTGCTCTCGGTCGTCGGTGCGTTCCTCTTCCGCGTCGAGGCGGGCGGCGCCAGCGGCCAGCCGGACCTCCTGCCTGCCATCGTCGTCGCCGGCGTCCTGTACCCGGTCGTCTTCGGCGCTATCGGCGGCGCGGTCGCGGCGGCGACCGCCGACGAGCAATCAGTCCTCTCGTAGTCCCCGCGCGACCACCTCGCCCCACGGCTCGAAGCCGTGCCGGTCGTAGAAGGCGCGGGCGCGCTCGTTCTCCGGGTCGACGTCCAGGAGCAGCCGGTCCAACGGGAGCTCCTGCTCGCGGGCCAGCGCCGTCGCCGCCCCGAGCAGCTCGTCCGCCAGGCCGGTCCCTCGGTGGTCCGGAGCGACGTAGATCTCGTTGACGACCGCCGCGTCCCAGACGAACGAGAGCCGCTCCGGCAGCAGGAAGACGTAGCCGACGGGCGCCCCCTCGTCGCCGTCGGCCACGACCGTCACACAGCGCGGCTCGTCGGCGATACAGCGGTCCACCCACGCCAGCCACCGCCGTCGGTACTCGTCGGTGAGCTTGCTCTCGTAGGTCGCGGCCTTGGCCTCGTCGCCGGCCGCGCCCAGCCCGGTCTCGAAGGCCCGCTTCAGCGACCAGAGGGCGTCGCGGTCGGCGCCGGGGTCGTACGGCCGGAGCGTCGGGTCCGTGGCGTCCATCTACTCTCCGTCCGGGGGCGAGGACTGTAGCTTCTTCGCGCCGAGGGTGACGAGGCCCGTGACGACGAGGTACAGCTGCCACCCCTGGACGGCGATGGGAGCCCGGCGGTCGGTCGGTCCGGGGTCGGGGTCGTCGGACGGCTGGGCCGGGTTGGCGACCTGGGTGTCCTCGGTCGTGCCGCCCTGGCCGGCGTCGACGGTCGTCGTCCCCGTCTCGGGGTCCGGGGCCACCTCGACGAACGTCTGGACGAAGCCGTCGGCGGTCGAGAGGTACGCCTCCCCGCTCAGCTCGAAGAACCGGTCGACTGCGGGGTAGAACAGGTTGACGCCCTCGAGGTGGAACCAGTCGAGCGCGACGTGGGCGAAGACGTGGACGAAGAGGCCGACCCAGGCGACCCGGACGCCGTAGGCGCCGGCCCGCTCCCGGAGCAACGACCCCTCGCGGGTCGTGTCCCAGTACAGCAGCGCCCCGGCCAGCACGGGCAGGAGGAGGTTGTGCAACAGCGCCCGGTGGGCGCCGTCGATGACCAGCCCGGCGAGCGTGTCGGCGTCCGGGAACAGGATGACCCCGGCGAGCACGACGAGCGCGCGGCGGTCGTAGTGGGTCCCCAGGAGTCCGACCCCCATCAGGAACGCGAACCCGGCATGGACGACCGAGGAGGGCATCAGCGACCCCTCCGTTCGACGAGGAAGCGGGCCGGCACCGCCGCGGCGGCGGCGACGACCACGACCAGCTGCCAGCCCGAGTCGACGATGCGGACCGTCCGGTCGGCGTCCGGCGGATTGTCGGTGCCGGGCGTCGGGTTCACCCACGAGGGGACGTGGCGCGTCTCGGTCGTTCCACTCGACGCGGCCGCGAGCCAGCCGTCGCCCACCTCGAGGTAGGTCTGGATGACCCCCTCCTGCGTCGAGAGGACCAGCCTGCCGACGACCGAGAAGTACCGGTTCGACAGCGGGTAGAGGACGGCCGCGCTCTCGACGTTGAACAGGTCCATCCCGATGCCGGCGACGGCGTAGACGGCGACGGTGACCCAGGCGACCCGGACGCCGTACCAGCCGTAGCGCGCCCGGAGCCACGACTCCTCGCGGGCGGTGTCGTAGTAGAGGGCGACGGCGGCGCCCAGCGGGATGAAGACCGTGTGCAGGGCAGCGTTCGTCGCCCCCCGAATCCACAGGCTGAGAACGGCGTCGAGGTCCGGCAGCGCGGCGACGACCGCCACGAGCGCGAGCGAGCGGCGGTCGAAGGCGGCTCCCAGCAGCGCGACCCCCAACAGCACCCCGACCGCGACGGTCACGAGGGTCGGCGGCATTGCCGGGACAGTGGGGCCAGGGGGGGATAAATTCGCTGGCGAGGGGAGGCTTATGTCGGCGGCCGCCCATCGATGGGCATGCGCGAGCCGCGCGTGGAACTGGCCGAGCGAATCGCCGGGGAAGTGGCCCTGTCGGATGACCCGGGGGCGACGCTCCGGAAGTGGCGCGAGGAGTTCGACGTCACCCAGACCCGGCTCGCCGAGGAGCTGGCCGTGTCGGCGTCGGTCATCTCCGACTACGAGAGCGGGCGCCGGGAGAACCCGGGGGTGCAGGTGGTCAGCCGGGTCGTCGAGGGGCTCCTCTCCGTCGACGAGCGCCGCGGCGGCGACCGCGTCCGCCAGCACGCCCGCGTGCTGTCGGCGGGCTTCGACCAGGACGTCGTCCACGACCTCCGCGAGTACGAGACGACGGTGCCGCTGCGGCGGTTCCTGCGCGCCATCGAGGCGGAGACGCCGGTCACCGGACGGGCCGAGGCCATCGCCGGCCACACCGTCATCAACAGCGTCGAGGCCATCAAGCGGCTCTCCAGCGAGGAGTTCTACCGGCTCTACGGCCAGTCGACCAACCGCGCGCTCGTCTTCACCGGCGTCACCCGCGGGGAGTCACCGCTCGTGGCGCTGCGCGTCGTCACGCCGACGCCGTCGGCGGTCGTGCTGCACGGCATCGAGCGGGACGACCTCTGGGAGCACGCGCCGGCGCTGGCACGCGCCGACGGCGTCTCGCTGTCGACGACGACGCTGCCGCTTCCGGACGTGCTCGAGGCGCTCCGGGAGTTCCCCTGAGCGGCCGCGCTCCGCCCCGAACTGCGACGAAAGAGGCGTTACTCCTCGTCGACCAGGACCGCGTTGACCTGGCCGTCCTGGCCGGGACGGGAGGTCACGCGGGCGCGACCGGCCGACGTCTCGACGACGGCGCCCCTCGTGATGATGTTCCGCCGGACGTAGTTCGGGTCCGAGGGGTTCTCGACGACGTCCTCGATGTCGGCGTTCACGACGCCGTCGCCGGTGGCGACGCTGGCGACGCTGCGGGCGATGGCCCGCACCTTCGTGTTGCCGCCGCGCGTCTCGGCGATTTTCAGCTTCTCCTCGCCGACAGTGGTCTCCGTGGGCGCCGACCCCTGTTCGTGCTTCTGCTTCTTCCGGACCGGGCGGCGTCGGCCGCCGGTTCGCTTCTTGGCCGAGCGGGCGTGGTTCATATCCTACCGGTGCCCTGCCGCGTACTTGAACTCCGTGGTTCGCGGTGGACGGTTCTCCGGGGCGGGGCGTCGCAGTGGGTGGTTCTCCGCTTCCCGCGCGCCGCGGTGGGGAGGTTCTTTGTGGCCGGCACGCCCACGTCGGGACATGACGCTCGATGTACTCCCCGACGTCGACCCGGCAGCCGGCGAGGTCGAGACTGCGGAACTGGTCGTCCACGACGACGTGCTGGTGAAGCTGTTCGCGCTCGGGCCGGGCGGCGCCTTCGAGCCCCACGTCCACGAGGAATCGACCAACGTCTTCCACCTGCTTGAGGGCGAACTCGTCGTGACGCAGGACGGCGACGAGGAGACCGTCTCGGCGCCGGCGGTCGTCCACAACGCCCGCGGCGTCGAACACGGCGCCCGAAACGAGAGCGACGAGCCGGCGTTGCTCACCGCGAGCCTCTGTCCGCTCCCCTAGTCGCGGGCCGCAAGCCCCGCGAGGTGCGGGGCCTCCTCGACGACGACCTCGCCGGTTCCGAGGCGCGCGGCGTTCTCGCTGCCCGGCAGACAGAAGACCGGCACGCCGTCGGCGACCCCGGCGACCGCCCGGGTTCCGACCACCTTCGTCCCGATTTCGTCGTAGGAGAGCCGGCGGAACAGCTCGCCGAACCCCGGCAGCCGCTTGTCGAACAGCGGGTCGACGGCTTCGATGGTCACGTCATCGGGCGTGACGCCCGTGCCGCCGGTCGTGACGACGCAGTCGGTGTCCTCGCGGTCGACGAGCCGGTCGACGGTGTCCTGGACGCCGTCGTAGTCGTCGCGCACCAGCTCCCGGATCGACACCTCGTGGCCCGCACCCTCGACGATGTCGGCGATGGCGTCGCCCGCCGGGTCGTCGTCGAGGCTCCGGCTCGAGGAGACCGTCAGTACCGCGACGCCCAGCTCCGAGACGTCGTGGTGATGGTGGTCGTGGTCGTGGCCCCCATCGTGACCGTTGTCGTGGTCGTCGCTCCCGTCACGGCCGTCACCGTGGTCGTGGTCTTGGTCATCGTGACCGTGACTGTGACTTCCACCGTGGTCGTGGTCGCTCATGGTCCATCCACCGGCGGCGGCCCGTTAAAGCCCATCGCTGTCGTGCGGCCGGGCTCCGCTACTGTTTTGCCTCCCGGGACCCGACGTGCGGGCATGAAGGCGGTCTTCTACGAGGAGCACGGCTCGACGGACGTGCTGCAGTACGACGAGTTCCCGGCCCCCGAAATCGGCCCCGAGGAGGTACAACCACCTCGACGTCTGGACGCGGAAGGGGATGCCGAGCCCCGAGGAGCTGCCGCACATCCCCGGCAGCGACGCCGCGGGGGTCGTCGGCGAGGTCGGCGACCGGGTCACCCGCTTCGAGCCGGGCGACCGCGTCGTCGTCGACCCCGGCCTCTACTGCGGCGACTGCGAGTTCTGCCGGAAGGGCGAACAGTCCCTCTGCGTCGACTACCGGATGATGGGCGAGCACGTCCGCGGCGTCCACAGCGAGCGGGCGGCGGTCCCGGAGACGAACCTCATCCACCTGCCCGACGACGTCGACTTCGTGACGGCGGCCTCGGCGCCGCTGGTCTTCCAGACCGCCTGGCGCATGCTGCTGACGCGGGCGGAAATCCAGCAGTCCGACAGCGTCCTCGTGCTCGGCGCCTCGGGCGGCGTCGGCCACGCCTGCGTCCAGATCGCCGCCAACGAGGGCTGTGAGGTGTGGGCGACCGCCTCCAGCGAGGCCAAACTCGAGTACGCCCGCGAGTGCGGCGCCGACCACGTCGTCAACTACGAGGAGGTGAGCTTCGCGGACGCGATAAAGTCGGAGACGGACGGCCGCGGCGTCGACGTCGTCGTCGACCACGTCGGCGAGGCCACCTGGGACGACTCGCTGTCGGTCGCCGCCCGCGGCGGCACCGTCGTCACCTGCGGTGCGACCTCCGGCATCGCACCGGAGACCAACATCCCGAAGCTGTTCTGGAAACAGCTCGACATCCTCGGGTCGACCATGGGGACGCCGGGGGAGATGGACGAGGTGCTGGCGAGGGTGTTCGACGGCACCTTCGAGCCGCGCGTCCGCGAGGTGCTGCCCATGAGCGAGATGGCCCGCGCCCACGAGATGCTCGAGAACCGGGAGGGGTTCGGCTCGGTGGTGGTCGTCCCCGACGCCGAGTACGACCCCGACGGCGACGAGTGACCACCTGATGAGCGACGGCTACACCCACGACCCCGACGCCTTCGACGAGGACGACGAGTACGTCGCCCCGGACGGGGAGCCGGACGACGACGCCGAGGACGCGGCCGCCGGCCACCCCGAGACGACAGACCGCGAGTTCGACTGGCGGGGCTGGACGCTCGTCGCCGCCGTCCTCTTCGCCTTCGTCGTCGCCCCCGGCGTCATCTACCTCTACCCCCGGGTCGGGCCGATGTTCGGGCTGACCTTCTACGACACCTACCTCGCGTTGCCGATGCTACCGGCCATCGTGCTCGCCGTGCTCGCGGTGTGGGCGACGACCCGGCCCTGACGGGCCGCGGAAACCCTTTTGCCCGCCTGTCCACTCAACGCCCCTATGCCCACGACAGCGGAGCTGGCCGCCTTCGCGGCCGACGTCACCTACGACGGGCTGCCGGAGGCGGTCCGGGAGGGGACGAAGCGGCGGGTGCTCGACGCCGTGGGGGTCGCCGTCGGGGGCACCGGCCGGGGGCCGACCGGAGGTATCCGGCGGGCGGTGTCCGTCCAGAACGCGACGGGGCGGAGCCGCCTGTGGGGCTCCGAGCTCGGCGGTGCACCCCCGGACGCCGCCCTCTACAACGCCGCCCTCGTCGGCGGCGGCAACGGTGCGGTCTTCCTCTCGCCGACGCTGGGCGCCGCCGGCGGCTCGGTCGCGGCCGTCCTCGCCGCCGCCGAGGCCAGGAGCGCGACCGGCGAGGACGTCGTCGCCGGCCTCGCCGTCGCCCACGAGGTACACGGCGAGCTGGCCTGGAACGCCCCAACCGAGCGGTACCATCCGGCGACGCACGGCTGTATCGCCGCCGCCGCCGGGGCCGGCCGGGCGATGGGACTCGACGACGCGGGCCTCGAGAGCGCCATCGGGGTCGCGGCCAGCCGGGCGACGCTCGGCCTCGAGGACGACGGCTTCGACGCTCTCGCGGTCGGAACCGCCGCCCGGGCGGGCGTCGACGCCTGTCTGCTCGCCGAGAGCGGCGTCGAGGGCCCGGACGCGCTCGGCGGCCCCGGCGGGTGGCACGACCTCGTCGGCGCCTTCGACCTCGACCTCGACCCCGGCTGCGAGCGGGTCGGGGACGCGGCGGTCCGGCCCTTCGACGCCCACCCGTACGCCCAGACCGCGCTGGAGGCGGCGGTCGGACTCGCCGAGGACGCGGCGCTCGACCCCGCGGAGGTCGACGCCGTGACGGTCGACACCTTCGCCGACGCCGTGCCCGTGGTGGAGTCGACGGCCGTCGCCGCCGCCCTCGTTGACCGCGACGTGACGGTCCGGCCGACCGAGCGGGCGGACCTCCGGCCGGTCGCCGAGGCGGTCGAGGTGCGGGCCGACGCCGACCTGACGGCCCGCGCCGACCGCGGGGAGACGCCCGCCCGCGTCACCGTCGGCCGTCGGGACGGCGCCGTCCACGAGGTCGAACTGGACCGGTTCACGGGCCACCCGGCCCGCCCGGCCTCGTGGGGGACCGTCGAGGAGAAGTTCCACGGACAGGTCGGCGCGCGCTACGACGCCGAGCGCCGGACGGAGCTCGTCGAGACGGTCCGGGCGCTGGAGGCCGAAACCGTCGCCGAACTCTCGCGGTTGCTGGACTAGGAGCGGGCGTCGGACTCGACGCAGTCGGCGTCGGCGGCCGACGAGGGGGCCGGAACAACCGACCCGCAGGTCCGTACGTACTGTCGAAGCTGGGCGCGGGAGAGACCGGAGCACCGTGCGGCCTCGGCCTCGCTCAGGTCGCCGTTCAGATACAGTGCGACGGCGGTACGGACCTGTGTGCCCGACATCGTCGTAATATTTGCTTCTACCGAGCGCTATGTAAACTTTTCTTCTCCGTTCGGATACGTTCCTTCGTCGGCGAACGATCGTGGTGACCGAACGTTCGTCGAGAGCCGTCAGTGCCGGGCGTTTTTGCCCGGGGCGGACCCGACGGTTCGTCGCGGTTCGCGCCGTGGACGGTGGCGTTCGAGGCGCCGCGACCGGGCCCCGGGTCAGGCCCGTCGACGACGAGCTTGTACAGCAGCGCGACGGACCCGACGAAGGACGCGACGAAGCCGACGATGCCGAACAGCGACCGAAGCAGGTCACCGAGAGAATACGGCAACGGGGTCGGCAGGAAGAGACCGGTCCCGAGCGACTGCAGGAGGACCCCGGCCAGGATGGCGAGGTATATCCGGCCCATCTCGCGGCTGACGGCGTACGTCAGCGCCTCCTCGGCGTCTACAGGCTCCATGATACGGGACGAAATCGCAGAAATTAGAAACGTTCCCGTTTCGGGCTACCCCTCGAAGTCCCGCCGCATCGCGATCTCGAACCACGGACAGAGACGGAGCTGGCGGTACCACCTTGGGTTGTCGTGGAGCCGCTCGTAGGGCACCCACATCAGGCCGGCGACCTCCTCCTCGTCGGGGTCGAGGTCGCCCCCGTCGAGCGTGCACTGCAGGACCGCACAGACCTCCCACTCCAGCCCCTCGTCCATGTAGTAGCGCTTGTACTCGAACTTGTCCGTCACCCGGAGGTCGCTGTACTGGTCGGGGGTGACGCCGAGCTCCTCCTCGAGGCGCTGGCGGGTGGCCCCGGTCTGGCTCTGGCCCTCGACGGGGTGGGAGGCGACGGTGCCGTCCCAGTAGGTGTCCCAGAGGCGCTTGTTCGGCGCCCGCTGGGCCAGGAGGACGTGGCCGTCGCCGTCGAAGACGAGGACGGTGAACGCGCGGTGTCGGATACCCTCGCCGGTGTGCGCCTCGAGCCGATTGACCGTCCCCTCCGGGTCGTCGTTCTCGTCGACCGCGATGACGTCCTGGAGGGCGTTCTCGTGTTCCGCCCCCGACCCGACCGGGTCGATGTCGTCCGTACTCATGCACGTTCAATCGGCGACGGCTGTTAAGGCCTCTTCGACTTCGGGCCCGGTCGGGGCCTCGCTGACCGGGCTGACGGCCGCGTTACCGGCACTCCAACCCCGGATCGTCGCCGTCGACGGTTATCCGGACCGTCGTCGTCACGCCCCGCCACCACTCCCCGTCGGGCGTCTCGTAATAAACGTCGGTGGACCCGACGAGCTCGATACTGTCGGTCCGACGTTCGGTGGGGTCGTCCTCCCCGAGTTCGAAGGTGTCGAACGTGACCTGTCCGCTCTCGTCGATGTCGGTGTTCCGCGGTACCGGCCCGACGCTGTGTTCGACGCTCGACTCCGCCTCGGGGACATTGTCGTATCCCGCCGCCGGATCGTCGTAGCGGTCCTCCCCGGACCCCTCTTCGCTCGACGGCCGGACGTGGTGACCGATTTCGACCCGTCTCTCGGTCACCGGCGACCCCTCCTCGTCGACGACGCGGATC
>PXQM01000046.1 GCA_003021325.1 Halobacteriales archaeon QH_10_70_21 | reverse complement strand
GAGGCGCTCGTTCTCCGCCGACGAGGTCGCGGACCGATACGGGGAACCGTCGGCGGAGTACGAGCGCCTCGAGGCGGACAACTGGCTGTCGGTGCCGCTCGTGGTCAACGAGCGGTGGTTCGTGAAGGTCATCGCCGACCAGCACTCGCTGGTCCACGGCGTCCTGACGAGGGGTCGCAACATCGGTGCCTTCTCCTCCGGCACGGAGGGGTTCTTCGAGCACTTCTCGACGCCGGTCGAGATGGCCCAACACGAGCTGACGTCGACCCGTGCGATGCACGAACTCGGCGTCAACGCCCCGGAACCGAAGGAGGCCTTCGAGCACGACGGCCTGGGTGTGCTCGTCCTCGAGTACCTCCCGGAGTTCCGGACGCTGGACGAGCTCCCCGAGGCGGAGATCGCGGCGCTCGCGCCCGTGCTGTTCGACTCGCTCTCGCGGATGCACGAGGCCCAGCTGGCCCACGGCGACCTCCGGGCCGAGAACGTCCTCGTGGCGCCGGACGGGGACGGCGAGCTGTCGCTGTACTTCATCGACGCGACCCGCGTGCAGGCCATCGAGGACGCGCGGGCCTACGACCTGGCGTGCGCGCTGGCGTCGCTCTCGCCGCACGTCGACGCCCGGGCGGCCGTCGACGCGGCGCTCGAGCACTACTCGACCGAGGAACTGCTGGCGGCCCGGGAGTTCCTCGACTTCGTGAACCTGCGTCCGGACCACGACTTCGAGGCGGCGCTGGTCAAGGGGGAGATCGAACGGGCGGCGAGTTGAGCGGGGTCCGCCGAGGGCCCCCGGCCGTCGCGCTACCCGTCGTAGTTCTCGTCGATGAACTCGTCGGCGTCCTCCAGAATCTCCCGGGGGCCGTCCTGGGTGATGGTGTTGATGGCCTGCTCGTAGTCGCGCCACTGCATGTCGCGGTGTTCCTCGGAGAGCTCGGCGGACGCCTCGTAGGATTTCGCGACGAACAGGTGGACGGTCTTGTGGATGGTCTTGCCGCTCGCCTCGAACACGTAGTCGTAGTCCTCTCGGAAGCCGTCCAAGAGCCGGAAGTCGTCGATTCCGGCCTCCTCTTTCACCTCGCGGATGGCGGTCTGCTGGAGTTCCTCCTCGCCCTCGACGCCGCCTTTGGGGAACTCCCAGTCGCCGGGACGGGACTTCAACAGCAGGTACTCGCGCCGGCCACGCGTGTCGCGAAAGAGGATGGCTCCCGCGCTCGTGGCCTCTATCATAACCGCCACGTACAGGGTCGTACGGTAAATGGATATCGGACGGCGGCCGCCTCGAGGGGCGCGGTCTCCCGACCCCCGTCGACCGACGCGTTTCCGTCCGGTTGCCCCCGTCGATAGGTGCGTTTTTGTTCGTCGAGCGTCCACGACCGTACATGCCCTTCGTCACCACCCTGACGCTCCAGAGCGGCGACCGGGCCGTCCTCGAGCGCGTTGCCGGGGACATCAAGGAGCGCGCCGAGCGCAAGGGCGTCGAGCTGAAGGGCCCGCACGCGGAGTCGCCCGTCGACCGGAGCGTCCCCCAGTCCAAGCGGCTCTCAGCCTCGGGGGCCCGCTTCTCGCCGTGGCGCTACACGGTCTACACCCGGCGGATGGAGGTCGTCGGCCACGACGACTTCGCCCGTATGGTCGCAGCGGAGCCGCGGCCGGACGGGGTCCACCTCGACGTCGATGTCGAGCGGGTCTCCGCGCCCGACGGCCGCTAGTCCAGCTCCGTGAACCGCACCGCGTTCTCCGCGATTCTGGCGTCCAGCGTCGAGCGCTCGTCCACCCGCACCCAGTCGTGGCTGTCCGACTGCCCGTCGGTCGTCGTCACCCGCACCCGGAGGGGCCCTCCCGGCAGCCCCTCGCCGGGGATACCGAACCCCTCCTCGGGGGCGAGCGTCTTGCGGTCGACGAGCACCTCCTCGAGCTCGTCGGTCGGCGGGCGCAGCCCGGCGTCCGTCGGCGTCGTCGTCCCCGTAGCGGTCCCGTCATCGCTGCCGCGCTCCGTCGGCGTCGCCGTCGGCGCCGCGGTCACGGCTCCTTCAGGCAGGTCGTAGATACGGACCGTGACCGTGAACTCCGCGTCCGTCGCGTTCGTGACGAGGACCGCTCTGGAGGTACGCCGCGGCGGATCGCCACAGCCGGCCAGCGCGGCACCGCCGGCTGCGGCGCCCCAGAGCAGCCGGCGCCGGGAGACGGGGGGGTCCATACCCGACGTATCCTCCCGGCGTCAAAGAGGGTATCGAGTCGCGCCGCTCCGGCGCCCCGCCGTCGTCCCCGCTGGACCGTCGTCCGTCCCGGTGACGCCCGACGCTTATGTCGACGCGCCGCCTGGGGTCCGGTATGAGCACGGACCGCGACGAGCGTCTCGTCGAGCTGCGACGCGAGCTGCACCGCCACCCCGAACCCGCCTGGAAGGAGTTCTGGACGACCGCGCGCGTCGTTTCGGAGCTCGAGCGAATCGGCGTCGACGACTACCTCGTCGGTCGCGACGTCCTCGCCGACACGCGCCTCTCGGTTCCGGCGGACGCCGAACTCGAGGAGTGGCACGAGCTGGCCCGCGAGGCCGGCGCCGACCCGGACCTCCTCGAGCGGATGGCGGGCGGCTGGACGGGCTGTATCGCCACCCTCGAGATGGGAGAGGGCCCGACCGTCGGCCTCCGGGTCGACATCGACGCCCTGCCGCGCGAGGAGTCGACCGCCGACGACCACGTCCCCGCCAGGGAGGGGTTCCGCTCGGAGACGGGGGCGATGCACGCCTGCGGCCACGACGCCCACGCGACCATCGGCGTCGGCGTCCTCGAGGCGGTCGCTGACAGCGACTTCTCCGGGACGCTGAAGGTGTTCTTCCAGCCGGCCGAGGAGGTCATCGGCGGCGGCAAGCCGATGGTCGAGTCCGGCCACCTCGACGACGTCGAGTACCTCTACGCGCTCCACGTCGGCCTCGATTTCCCGACCGGGGAGGTGGTCGCCGGCGTCGGCGGCATCCTCGCGGTGACGCAGTTCTACGCGAGCTTCGAGGGCGAACCGGGCCACGCCGGCGCCCGCCCCGAGGAGGGCCGCAACGCCGTCCAGGCGATGGCCACCGCCGTCGGCAACCTCTACGGGATTCCGAGACACAGCGACGGCGCCTCCCGTATCAACGCCGGCCGGGTCGGCGGCGGCACTGCCTCCAACATCATCCCCGAGGGGGCGTTCATCCACGGCGAGGCCCGCGGCGAGACAACCGAGATTCGGGATTTCACCTTCGAGCGCGCCCGGAAGGTCCTCGAGGGCGCTGCCCTCTCGCACGACTGCGAGGTGGAGATCGACGTCGAGGGCGAGGCACCCTCCGCCGAGAGCGACGCCGAGCTGGTCGACGTCGTCCACGAGGCCTCGAAGGCCCACCCGGACGTCGACCGGGCGACCCGCCGCGGCGAGTTGGGCGGCAGCGAGGACGCGACGTTCCTCATGAAGCGGGTCCAGGAAGGGGGCGGCCTCGCCACCTACGTCGGCCTCGGGACCGACCACCCCGGCGGCCACCACACCGCGACATTCGACGTCGACGAGGAGACCATCGCGCTGGGCGTCGACGTGCTGAGCGAGGCCATCGTCGAGACGAGCCGGAGCCCGCCGTAGCGACCCGAACGGGGGACCGCGCCGACCGACCGACGGCGTCGAACGGTCCATCGTGTAACCCGGCGGATAGCAACGGCCCGTAGAACCCACCTGTACCCCGGCTACATACCGGTACGGTCCCCAGTATTTATAAGTTCCTTCCGGATAGAGCTGCCCCCATGTCGTCGATAGAAGACGCGATAACGTATCCTATGGAAAGCGACGATTGGGTGGTAACCGTGCTCATCGGTGGGGCGATGTTCCTGTTCAGCTTCCTCATCATCCCGGCGTTCATCGGGTACGGATACGTCGTCCGCGCGATACAGGCGAACCTCGAGGGGGACCCGGAGCCGCCGTCGTTCGGCGACTGGGGCGGGCTCATCGTCGAGGGCCTGAAGTTCGTCGGCATCACGCTGATCTACCTGATCATTCCGCTCGCGGTGATGTTCCTCACCGTCGGGACCGCGGCCACCGCCGTGGTCACTGGCGGCGACGCGGGTGCCGCGGCCGGCGCCGGGACGCTGGTACTCGGGCTGCTCGTCTCGTTCGTGCTGTCGCTGGTGTTCGGCTACTTCGCCGTCGTCGGCGTCGTCAACTTCGTCCACGAGGACAGCTTCGGTGCGGCCTTCGACATCGGGACCATCAAGGACGTCGGTCTCAGCGGTGATTTCGCCGTGCCATGGCTGATTTCGGTCGGCATCTTCATCGGCGTCAGCATCGTCACCGGGTTCCTCAACATCATCCCGTTCCTGGGGGTAATCATCGGCGTGTTCCTCAATTTCTACGCCTTCATCGTCGCGAGCAACCTCTGGGCCGATGGCTACCTGGAGGCAACCGGCGCCGGCGACGCGGGCGGCTCGGCCGGGTTCGACGAGACGCCGGTGTAGCTCACAGCAGGTAGCGCTTCTCGTTTTCGCTCATGTCGACGAAGGAGTCGGCGGCATCGACCAGTTCCTCGGCCGTCGAGGAGCCGAAGCCGATCACCTCCGTCCGGACCCCCTCGTGGCGGAGGTGCGTACAGAGCCGCTCGAAGTCGCCGTCGCCGCTGCACAGCACGACCGTATCGACCTTCGAGGCCAGCGTCACCGCGTCGAGACACATCCCCAGGTCCCAGTTGGCCTTCTGGCTGCCGTTGGCGAACGTCTTGATCTCCTTTATTTTCGTCTCGAAGCCGATGTCCCGCAGCGCCGAGGTCGGTCGCGCTGCCGGCGAACTCGGCCGGGTCGCCAGCGCCCGACCCGACCGCGACCGCGTCGGTTGTCGTGCCGGAGAAGCCAGTGGCCGCCTGCAACGTCGCGGTCTTCGCCTCGACGGCGGTCGCCAGCAGCGTCGCGAGCGTCCCGTCGGACAGCCCCCGCGGCGTGGCGACGAGGAGGTTGACCGTTCCGGGCGGGCGCTCCCCGGTGCCCGCGGCGGGGGACTCCCGGTCCGGATTGTCGGAGTCGACGGGTAACCGCGCGGGGTTCGAGAGCCCGGTGGTGACAACCACGGTGACCGGCCCGGTACGGGCGCCCCGCGCCCTGTCCGCGTCGACGCCGGTCAGGAGGACCGGGCCGTCCCGCGCGAACCCGGCCGCATCGAGGCGCTCGGCGGCGTAGGCCTCGAGGTCGGTGCGCTCGAACCCGTCGGGGACCGAGACGATGTACCCGGCCTCGCCGTCCCGGTAGCCGCCACCCGTCCCGGTGGCGAGCCACCGGCCCGACAGCGCGAGGCGGCAGACTCCGGCCGCGCGGGTCGTCTCACACATCGAGCGCGTCCAGCAGCCGGTCGTTCTCGCGTGGGCGGCGCACCGCCACGCGGACGTGCCGGTCGAGCCCGCGGAACGTGCGGGCGTCCCGGACGGCGATGTCGTGCTCCCGGACCGCCCCGCGGAGGTCGTCGACCGCCCCGCTGGTGCCGACGTCGAGCAACAGGAACGGGGCCTCCGACGGGTGGACGTCGAACCGCGCCGCGAGCCGCCCGCGCATCCGCTCGCGCTCCCGGGTGACGCGCTCGCGCGTCTCCGGGACGAACCCCTCCTGTCGCATACAGTGGACGCCGACGCAGGCTGCCGGCGTGCCCAGCCCCCAGGCCTGCCGGGCGGTGTCGAGCCGGTCGCGGTGCTCGCCGGTCGCGACGGCGAACCCGGCCCGGAGCCCGGGCAGGCCGAACAGCTTGGTCAGCGAGCGCGCGACGACCGCGCCGTCGTGGCCGGCCAGCGACGGCTCGTCGGTGAACCCGAGGAAGGCCTCGTCGGCGAGCAGGGGCGTCCCCGCCTCCCGGCAGCGGTCGGCGTACGCCCGGAGCCGGCCGGGGTCGTAGGCGCCCCCGGTCGGGTTGTTCGGGTTGCAGACGACGACCAGCGCGTGGCCCGCGGGGTCGGTCCTGGGAACCTCCTCCCAGGGGACGAACTCCGGAACCCCGCCCTGGAGGCGGACCTCGCGGGCGTACTCGCCGAAGCTCGGGTACGGGACGACCGCGGTCTCCCCCGGCCGGACGGTGGTGGCGACCGCGAGCCGGATCGCGGCCAGGCCGCCGGCGGTCGGTATCACCTGGGGTCCCTCGCAGCCGACGTAGTCGGCGGCCGCGGTGCGGTACTCGCAGTAGTCGCCGGACGG
>PXQM01000045.1 GCA_003021325.1 Halobacteriales archaeon QH_10_70_21 | reverse complement strand
GCGGCGACGCCCGCCCGGGCGGGGTCGACCACGACGACCCACAGGCTGACGACGGCGTAGGTGGCGAAGGCGCTGGCGGGTCCGTGGCCGCGTCGGGGTCACCGTCGACCGCCGACTCGACGGCGTCGAGACGACGCTGGAGGGCGTCGACCTCCTCGCGGAGGCGCCGGCCCTCCGCTCTGAGGTCATCGTCGGTCATGTCCGTCTCTCGTTGCCGGGCGGCTTAAAAACGTGTGCCCGACGCCGGGCCCAAGGCACTTTCCGGACCGACCCCAAGCGGGAGCATGGTTCAGCCAACGCGCCGTCGTCTCCTCGCGGCGACGGCGGGTATCGCGGCCGGGCTCGCCGGCTGTTCGACTGGCCGGCGCGAGTCGCCCGAGCCCGTCGAGCGCGAGACGCCGACCGGCGACCGGTCGTCGGTGTACACCGAGGTGTACGAGGCGACCATCGACTCGGTCACCTTCGTCCGCGGGACGGCCGGCAGCGGCTCCGGGTTCGTCCACGACGGGTACGTGGTGACGAACCAGCACGTCGTGGGCGACGTCGAGACGATGGACGTCCGGTTCGAGGACGGCACCTGGCGGGAGGCGGGCGTCGTCGCGACCGACATCTACGCCGACCTCGCGGTGCTGTCGACGGACGCGCCCGGGTACGCGGCGCCGCTGCAGTTCGTCGAGACCATCCCCCCCGTCGGGACCGAGGTGGTCGCCATAGGGAGCCCCTTTGGGCTGGAGTCGTCCGTCTCGACGGGCATCATCAGCGGCAAGGACCGCGCGCTGCGGAGCCCGTCCGGCTTCTCGATTCCGAACACGGTCCAGACCGACGCCGGCCTCGACCCCGGCAACAGCGGCGGCCCGCTGCTCACGCTCGACGGCGCGGTGACCGGTATCTCCGTCGCGGGCGCCGGCACGAGCGTCGGCTTCGCCGTCTCGCCGCTGCTGGCCCGGCGGGTGCTACCGGAACTCATCGAGACCGGCAGCTACGAGCACCCCTTCCTCGGCATCTCGCTGCGGCCCGTCGGGCCCGCCATCGCCGGGGCCAACGACCTCGAGGACGCCCGGGGCGTCATCGTCGTCGAGGTGCTCGAGGCGGGGCCCGACGACCAGACGCTACGGGGCTCGGACGACGAGACGACCGTCGACGGCCGGGCGGTCCCCGTCGGCGGCGACGTCATCGTCGAGCTCGCCGGCAACGAGATACGGTCCGACGCCGACCTCGGGACGACGCTGGCGCTGGAGCTGTCGCCCGGCGACCGCGCCGCCGCGACCGTCATCAGGGACGGCGAGCGCCGGGAGATAACGGTCCCCATCGGCGTCCGCCCGGCCCCCGGCGAGTAGGCCGCGAACGCGTTTCGACGGTCGGATGCAACTGCCAGCACGTCCGTCCGCTCGGTCACCGTCGAGAGCGATGGGAGCACCATTGACGCCGAACTCCACCTGCCGGACGCCGAATCGCCGCCGGTCGTCGTCATGGCGCACGGCTTCGGCGCCGAGCGGGCCTTCCAACTGCCGGCGGACGCCGACCGGTTCGTCGACCGCGGCGTCGCCGCGCTGCTGTTCGACTACCGGGGGTTCGGCGACTCCGAGGGGCCCCACCAGCGGGTCGACCCGTTCCGCCACCGGGCCGACCGGCTCGCAGCCGTCGACGGCGACCGGATCGGACTGTGGGGCACGTCGTTCGGCGGCGGCCACGTCGTCGAGACGGCGGCGAGACGCGACGTCGACGCCGTCCGCTCGCAGGCCCCCTTCGTCGACGGAATCGCGACGCTGACCCACCTGGCGCGCGACTCGGGACTCGACTGTCCGCTCACGGCGACGAACACGGCCTGCGGGACGCCGTCCGGGGGCTGCTCCGTTTGGACCCCCACACCGTCCCGGTCGTCGGGCCGCCGGCGGCGTTCGCGATGCTCAACACGCCTGGCGCCGAGGCCGGATACCGGGACAGCCCCGGCCGAGAGCGACTGGGAGACCTCCCGTCCGGCGCGGGTGGCGCTACGGGTGCCGCTCTACAGGCCGATTTCGCGTGCAGGCGAGGTCGACGCGCCGCCGTTCCTCACCGTTGCGAGGGGAGACCGCATCGTACCGCCGTCGGCGGCCGAACGGCTCGCCCGGCGGCTCGACCACGTCGACGTTTACCACGGGGCGCCGTTCGAGCGCGCCGTCGCGGAGCAGGCGGCCTTCCTGGCCCGGCACCTACGGTGAGGCCAGCGTCGGCACCCGCTCGACCCGCTCTGCGGTCCGCTCCCAGAGGACGATTATCGACGGCAGCAGCAGCACCGAGCATGCGTAGGCGTAGAAGACGCCCAGCCCGAGCAGCAGCCCGAACTCCTGGATGAGCGGGATGATGGCGAAGAACAGCGCCCCGAGGCCGAAGACGGTCGTCAGCATGCTGCCGGTCAGGGCGCCGCCCGTCCCCTGGATGGTCGTCAGAAGGGCGTCGAAGACGTCCGTTCCCGGGGTGTACTCGTCGACGAACCGGTGCATGAAGTGGACGGCGTAGTCGACGCCGAGCCCGATGGAGACGCCGAGGATCGGCGCGTTGATCGGCGACAGCGCCACGTCGAAGAACCGCATCGACGCCGCGAGCAGCGCGACGGTCACGAGAACCGGCAGGAGGTTGATGAACCCGTAGACGGCCCGTCCCTCGAGGAACCGGTACGAGAGCGCGAGGAAGATCGCGGTCAGGACGAACGCGATCACGAGGCTCTGTATCGCGGATTCGAGGATGACGTCGATGACGGCGGCGTTGACGATGAGCGTCCCGGTCGCGACGGCGTCGACGGGCATCCGGTCGGCCACGCCCCGCGCGTCGGCGACGATTTCGTCGTCGCCGGCGTCGGCCTTCAGCGTGTAGTCGATTCGCGCGCTGCCCCGGTCGGCGGCGATGTAGTTGCGGGCCTGCGACCGGGCCGGCGAGTCCAGCAGCGCGTCGTACACCTCGTCGACGTTCTGGTCGGGGACGCCGTTGCCGGTCCGGTCGTTGCGAGCGACCAGCGCGGCGAACTCGGGGTCCTCCTCGGCCCGCGACTCGATGACCGTCACGATGCTCTCGGCCTGGGCCGTCCCGTCGTCGGCCCGCTCGAAGGAGTCCGGCGGCTGGCGGGTCGCCCGGTGTATCACCTCCAGGGAGTCGTCGTCCCGGACCGGTTCGTCGACGTATATCGTGATGGTGCTGAACTGCCGGCCGTCGAACTCCTCCTCGAACAGCCGGATGGTCTCGGTGAAGGTGTACTCGGTCGGCGCCAGCGGCTCCGGCAGCGCCTGGTAGGTCTCGACGCGGTCCTCGTCGGGGAAGAATATCTCCTGGGAGAACTCGGCGTCGACGCCGGTTCCGTAGACCGCGGCGCCACCGCCACCGACGAGCGCGACGACCACGACGACGGCGGGAGCGATCCGCGCGACCGAGACACTCCCCTCCAGCGCCCGGCCCATCAGCGAGTCCTCGCCGCCGAGGGGCGTCGACCCGAACTCCGGGAAGTACGGAATCCGGGCACGACCGCGGTCGGCCAGCACCTTCGCGGCCGGGAGGAACAGCCCGAAGACGAGCAGCGTCACCCCGATACCGACCGCGGCGATGACGCCGAAGTCCCGCAGCGACCCGAGGGGGCTGGTGAGGTTCGCCGAGAAGCTGATGGCCGTCGTGACCGTCACGATGGAGAAGGCGACGAGCATCTGGTCGGTCGTCTCCCGCATCGCCGGCGCGATGTCGTCGCCGTCCAGCGTCGCCTCGCGGTACCGGTTGATTATGTGGATACCGAAGTCGATGCCGACCGCGAGCAGCAGCGGGAACAGCGGGACCATCGTGTTCGAGAACGGGATTCCGGCCCATCCCATGAATCCGAAGGTCCAGACCAGCACGACGCCGAGCGACCCGAGTCCCATGACCATGTCGACGGGGTCCCGGTAGGCCAGGAGCAGGAATCCGAGGAGGAATATCACGGTCGCCGGGAAGACGATGATGGCGGTGTCGCTGAGCAGGGCGTTGAACTCGTTTTGGATGATGCCCTGGCCGAAGACGATGGCGTTCTCGCCGGCCTCGTTGCCCTCGACGGAGTCGACGACCTCGACGGTCCGCTCCTGCAGGGTCGCCACCTCGGCGTCCGACGCCGAGTCCGGCAACTCGTAGGTGATGCCGGCGATGGCGCCCGTCGCCCGCCGCTCGGCGGGGTTGTAGTCGGTCGACAGCTGTGCGAGGGCGCCGCGCTCGTCGGCCGCGTCGATGGCCGCCCGGAGCTCGCCGTCGGTCGCCTCCTCGACGGCGCGGCGCTGCTCCAGCGGCGTCTCCGCGGTCGGGTCGAGCTGTCGCGCGATGGCGCTGGCGTGGCTACTCGTCGACGCGATGCGCAGCCGGCTGTTGGTCTCGAGGCGGTGCTGGGTCTCCAGCAGCCGGACCAGCGCCGCCCGCGAGAGCACGTTGTCGTCCTGGACGATGAGCGTCCCCGAGGTGGGCGCGTTGCCGATGGTCGTTCCGAACTCCTCCTCGATGTCCTCCTGGGCCTGCTGGGCCTCGACGTCCTCGGTGAACTGCTCGGACTCGGCCTCCGTGGTTATCATCCCGATGCCGGGCGCAAGCGCCACCGTCACGAGGAGGAAGGCGACGACGACCAGCAGCGGGCGGTCGACGACGAACCGGTCGACCCGCTCGACGATGGGCTGGTCCGTGTCGTCGCTCATCGCCGGCGGCCGACCAGAATCACCAGCCCGACCGCGACCACGACGAGCAGCGGCGACAGCGAGCCGTCACCGTCGCTGCTGGAGGCGGTCACCTCGATGGGCTCCTGGTAGACCTCGGAGATCTGCTCGTCGCCGCGGGAGTCGGTGTACTGGAAGTCCATCTCGACCGGGTAGGTGTTCGGCGTCGCGCTGCCGGCGGCCGAGAGCTCGAACTGGACGGTCGCGCTCTCGCCGGGCTCGAGCTCGTCGACGAACGACTCGTCGGTGCCGGTCGACAGCGGGCTGTCGGCGTAGAGGTTCGCCGTGACGTCCGTCACCGTCTCCTCGCGGTTGTTCGTCACCTCGACGGTCAGCGTCGTCGTGTTCCCGGCCTCGATGGCCTCGGCGGCGTCGACCTCGAAGTCGGGCCGCTGTGGCGCGATCTCGACGCGGCTGGTCTGGCGGTCGCTTCTCGCGTCGGTGCCGCCGCTCGTGTACTCGACGACGAAGTCGAACTGTCGGGGGCCGGGGTCGGCCTGCCCGCTCACCTCGGCATCGTACTCGAAGGTCGCGGACTCGCCGGGCTCGAGCCCGGGCAGGGCGTACTGCCCCTCCCCGAGGTCGATGCGGTTGCTGCCGGTCGAGGCGACCAGCACCGCGTCGTCGACGGGCGCTGGCCCCTCGTTGGTGACGGTGCCGGTCAGGCGGCCGCGGCTGCCGACCGACAGCGTCGTCTCGACGTCGTCGACGGCGAACGACTGTTCGGCCTGCGGCTCGACGCCGAACGGGATGGCACCGGACTGCCGGGTCAGCCCGTCGGCGTCCTCGTAGGTGACGGTCGCCTCTGCGCTGAATCCCTCGGGTGCGGAGACGCTGGTGTCGTACTCGAGGGTGGTCGTCTCGCCGGGCTCGAGCGTCCCCGCGAACGCCCGGGTCGGGGCGTCGCTATCGCCGCTCCGGCCGCCCCGGTCGGACGACCCCTCGTCGCCGCCTCCGGCGCTACCGACGACGGCCCCGCCGGAGGTCGAGCGGACGCCGACGCGGGCGTTCTCCGCCGTCTCGGACCCCTCGTTGCGGACCGTGACGAACAGCGAGCCGTCGCCGCCGACCTGGGCGTCGGTCTCGACGTCGGTGACGGCGAAGCGGGGCTCGTCCGGCACCCGGAGGGGCACCTCGTAGTCCTCGGTCGCTCGCTCCTCGATGGTGCCGCCGTTCGGCTGGATGACCGATCCGGTGTAGGCGTAGCTGACCTCGACGTAGAGGTCGTAGGTCCCGGGCTCGGCGTCCTCCGGGACGGTGACCCGGATGGGCGCCGTCGCCGGCGCCTCCGTCGTGACGGCGCCGGTCGCGACGGTGTCGGTCTCGACCGTTATCGGTCCCTCGCCGCTCGCGGAGACCGTCACCCCCTTGGCCACGGTCGGCCGGTCGTCGGCGACGTGGACGGAGATGTCGGGCGAGCCGCTGACCAGTTCCTGCCCGGCGACCGCGCCAGGGACGGCGGCGGCGACGAGGAGACAGCCGACCAGGATGGCGAGACGCTTCACGATACCTCCGTCGACGGGGAGCGTCTGCGGGCGGTGCGCGGGTCGGGAACGGAGCGGGACCGGGACGACACGGGTGTACCGGGCCCCCACCCCTGGAGGGACGTATCGCGATACATGCGAACAGCCGGAACTCTCGTGGAGATATAAAAAAGCTACTCGTAGGATTAATTCGTGTGTGGGTTACGATTCGGCGGGAACTGGCTGGCGCATTTATATCGCCGGTGCGGAACCTCCGGATATGGAGGTACTCGTGCCCGTCGACGGCTCCGACCCCGCAGCGGCCGCGGTCGAGTACGCCCTCGAGCAGTTCGGCGACGAGGAGCTGACCGCGCTGTACGTCATCGACCCGGTCGACGGCGCGACCGCGTGGGGGCCCGGGGGCGCCGACGACTGGCTCGCGTCGGCCGAGGAGCGCGCCGAGGGGTCCTCGAGGGGTGACCGAGCGGGCGGCCGCC
>PXQM01000044.1 GCA_003021325.1 Halobacteriales archaeon QH_10_70_21 | reverse complement strand
CGCCGCTGACGAAGCGACCGACACCGCCACCACCGTCGCCGCCGGAACACCCGACGCCGCAGAGGCTGCCGCAGACGAGCCAGCCGACGCCGACGAGGCCGGGAGCGCCCCGGTCGTCGACATCGACGGCATCGGCAAGACGTACTCGGCCCGGCTCGAGGACGCCGGCATCAGCACGCAGGGCGACCTGGCGACGATGAGCGCCGAGGAGGTCGCGCCGGCCGCCGGCGTGAGCGAGGACCGCGCGGGCGAATGGATTCAGCGCGCACAGGACCGGGCCTGACGAAGGTCTGGTATCCTCTCAGGTCGCGGACACCGGAACGGCGCCGCCCCTCGGTCACTCCTGTGTCTCGACCGGCGCGTTCCGGGCGTTCCGCTTGACGCTGTCGATTCCCTGTCTGGCCTTCTGCCGGGAGGAGTAGCCCTCGCCGCCGTCGGCGATGATGTTCCCGTTGTCGTGGACGAGACGCCAGCGCCACTCGCCGGCGGCGTCCTCGTAGAGCTCGAAGCTCGCCCTGCTCGCGGTCGCGTCGGTGTCGACGTCGCCCTCCCGCTTCGGCCACTCGACCTCGAACTCGAGTTCGAGCAGGCCCTCCTCGCGCTCGAGTTCGACCTCGAAGGTCGCCTCCTCCGGCGGCGTCACCGTAACCGTCCCGTCCTCGTCGACCGGGACGAGACTCCTGTCGTCGAACGCGTCGGCCACCCGGTGTAGGTACGACGCGATGGCCCGGTGGCTGCGCTCCGTCTCGTTCTCGAAGATGGTCTCGTCGGCCATACGTGAACGTATTGCGCGCCGAACGTATAGTGTTACGCCGGCGTCCGTAGCGGACCGCACCCCGACACGTCGATGGCCGCGGCCCCGAGGGGCTACATCAGTCTCAGCTTTACCATCGGGCAAACGTCCCGATGGGTTGGGCAACGGTCAGGTTGCCCTGAAGTCGGCGACGTTGAACGTGAGCGACGTGTCCAACGTCCACTCCGGTCTGGAGTTTGAACGGGAGTCCACCGACAAGCCCACCGCTTTAGCGGTGGGTAGCTGACGCACCCCGTGCGGAACCGACTGCCGGCACGTTTCGACGGTGACGGCGAGGGTGTCCGCGAACCCGGAGACGGCGACGAGGATTCGTCGCGGTATAAACGGTCCCACCACGCTGGGAGCAAACCCCACCGAGGGGGACGGCGTGGATACGAGTGGGTTCCACCAATGAGTGTTTCCGACCGTCCATCGAAGAACCGTGAATCGAACAGCGAGTCCGGGCCGGAGCGGCGCCTCGGCGTCCTCCGCAACGGCCTCGTCGGCGGCGTCGTGGGCGTCCTCGTGTCGTTCCTGCCGCTGTCGGAGGTGCTCGGCGGCGGGCTGGCCGGACACCTCGACCGCAGGGCCGGGCGTGACGGCTCCGCTGCAGGCGCGGTCGCCGGAGTCGTTGCCGTCCTTCCGTACCTGCTCGTCGGCGCGTATCTCGCCGGAGCGCCCGGAGTCGCGCTCCCGGGGCCGGAGCTGGCGCTCTCCCGCGAGGTGGTACCTGTACGATAACCGGTAGGAGAGCAGTCCTGCCGACCGGGGTCCGGGCGGGGCTGCGTCCATCGCCGAGGCGTGGCGCGACGGTGCCCCGGAGGCTGCCGCGTGGACCGTCACCGACGAGACGGTCGAACGACCATCGAGGCGCCGCCCCGTCCGGCCACCGACAGTCGTCGGTACGCCCGCCATACCGACCGATAGAGCCGCGAGAGCGGTCTCGAACCCGAAAAGGTAACAGGGAGTCCCTGGATTCGAACGGTGAGGGAGTCATCGTGAAACGAAAGCAGGCCGATATCGCCGCCGGAGTCCTGGTCGTGGGCGTTCTGCTGTTGGGCGTCGTCGGTTCGGTGCAGGTGTACCTGACCGGCGGCCCGATGAACGGGGACTCCGTTCCAGCGATGGCCTTCGTCGGCCCCATCCTGATGAGTCTCGTCGTCGCCAGGGTCGTCAGCGGTGTGTACACGTTCGTCCGGGGTCGGGCATTCGCGACTCGAGCCGACGAGGGAACCGCAGCCGACGGGGCGAGCGACCCGGCGGAAGCGACCGACGCGGGCGACGCGACCGACCCCACGCCGGAGGAGCCGGACGGCCCACAGCCGTCCGAACCCGTGCGACATCGGATTTTGGACGTCCTCTCGGACGACGAGCGGAGAATCCTCGAACCCGTCATCGAATCGCCCGGGCTGACACAGATCGAGGTGCGCGACCGTTCGGGGTTCTCCAAGAGCAAGGTCAGTCGGACGATACCCGGCCTTGAGGAGCGGGGCCTGCTGTACCGAGAATCGCAGGGCCGGACCTACCGCGTGTATCCCGCAGACGACACCGACGAGCGGCCCTGAACCGTCCGAATTCGCGTCGGACGAACGGCCTCGTCGGAGAGAAACGATTGGACCGGTTCAGAAACGGTCTCGGGCGTTCTCCTCGGTGCATTCACACCCACACCGGTACCCACCGGTCACCCGTAGCGACTGTCGAGGTGACCACCGATGCAACGTCACACCGACAGCGGACGACGATATCGAAATCAGAACGTCCTCCTTCGGCCGGGACTCGCGACTCCCGGAAGAGGTGCTAACCGCCGATGACGGCCGGCGATTCGGGATACGGGACGCTTCTCACGGTCCTCGCTGTCCTGCTGGCCGTTCCCCCGCTCGTGATGGTCGTCGCGATGCCGCTGGTCGCTCTCACCGGCGTCGGACACGCGCCGTTCGGTTCCGCCGGCCTTCGGCTGCTGATGCCCCTGGTCCCGCTCACCGTCCTCGGCACCGTCTGGTACGTCGTGTACGCTGCGGCGGGCGACGACCGTGGGCGGAGGACCGACCGCGAACTCGGGGAGCTTCGAGTGGCGTACGCCCGCGGAGAACTGTCGGACGCGGAGTTCGAACGGCGCCGCGACCGGCTCGAGACGCGGTCCGAAGCCGCGCTCCGGGAGGTGTCGACGGATGAGTGAGACGGAACGGGAGCGCCCGCGCGAGGGGCGGCGGAGCCGACGGGGGTTCCTCGGCGCCCTCGGGAGCGGCATCGTTGCGACCGCCGGCCTCGCGGAGACCGCCAGCGCGGGGACGCCGCCGACCGTCGCGATGGGCACGAACTACTTCGACCCGGTCGGACTCGCCGTGGACCCGGGGACGACGGTCCGGTTCGAGGTCGAGAGCGGGTCGCACTCGGCGACGGCCTACGAGGACCGGATTCCCGCTGCGGCGACCCCGTTCGACAGCGGCACGCTCTCGGAGGGGGCGTTCGAACACGCCTTCGAGACGCCGGGGACGTACGATTACCACTGCGTCCCCCACGAGTCGATGGGGATGACCGGACGGATCGTCGTCGGGGAGCCCGGCGGGCCCGCCGAAGCGACGCCGATTCCCGAGGGCAACGTCCCCGACGGCGACGAGATACGCGAACGGGGGCGCGTCGGTGCCGACGAGGCCGACGGGTCCCGGTTGGGCCACGAGAGACCGATGGACCCACAGCCCGTGGCGACGGGCGGGGGACGCCGTTCCTGGCGGATGCTCGCGCCTGCGGGTGTCGTGACGACGCTGCTCGGCCTGGCGGGCGGGGTCGGCTACGCCGCCGGCCGTCGGCGGGAGGCGGCCGCGGGCCGCGGGGACGACCCTGCGGTGGCCGAACTGGAGGAACGGCGCGCGCGGCCATCGACGACGAGACGTTCGAGCGGCGTCTCGAACGGTTGAACGAGGACGAGTAGAACGGAGGGCGTGGAACGGCCACGAGGACCGACCCGTACCACCGGCCCAAGGGCGCGTATTTATGTTTCGCCGGCCGACAGTACAGACAGTTGCCGCCATGAGTCCGGACATCCGCGAACTCGACGCCGAGACGCGCGACCGAATCGCCGCCGGCGAGGTGGTCGAGCGCCCCGCCTCGGTTGTCAAGGAGCTGCTCGAGAACGCCCTGGACGCCGACGCCTCGCGGGTCAGCGTCAGCGTCGAGGCGGGCGGCACCGAGCGGGTCGTCGTCGCCGACGACGGCGTCGGGATGTCCGGGGCCGAGGCACGGAAGGCGATAGAGGAGCACACCACCAGCAAGCTCCGGGACATCGGCGACCTGGAGGCCATCGGAACGCTGGGGTTCCGCGGGGAGGCGCTGCACGCCATCGGGTCGGTCGCGCGGCTGGAGATACGGACGAAGCCGCGCGGCGGGACCCGCGGGACCGAACTCGTCGTCGAGGGCGGCGACCGCCTCGAGTGCGGGCCGGTCGGCTGTCCCGAAGGGACGACCGTCGAGGTGACGGACCTGTTCGGCAACGTCCCGGCGCGCCGGAAGTACCTCAAGACTGCGGCGACGGAGTTCGACCACGTCCAGTCGGTCGTGGCGGGCTACGCGCTTGCCAACCCGGACGTGGCGGTCACCCTGGAGCACGACGGCCGCGAGCGGTTCGCGACGGTCGGCGACGGCGACCGCCGAAGCGCCGCGCTCGCGGTGTACGGCCGCGAGGTCGCCGCCTCGATGCTCCCCGTCGGGGACGCCCGCGATGAGGGGTCGGCGGCCGACGGCCCGCTGGCCGGCGTCGAGGGGCTGGTCAGCCACCCGGAGACCAACCGGGCGGGCCGCGAGTACATGACGACGCTCGTCAACGGCCGGTACGTCGGGCGGGGTCGACGTGAACGTTCACCCCCGCAAATTGGAGGTGCTGTTCGCGGACGAGGAGGGCGTCGGGGCGCAGGTCCGCGAGGCGGTGCGGTCGGCGCTGCTGGCGGAGGGACTCGTCCGCTCGCGGGCGCCACGCGGGCGGTCGTCGCCCGAGCAGACCGAGATTCCGGCCGACGCCGGGACGAGCGGCGACCCCGAGGTGACCGAGTCGGGTCACCGGCGTCGACCGGAAACGGGGGCGGGTTCGGAGCCGGGGGGAGCTTCGAGTGGAGTCGCGGACGCGTCCGACGACGACGCGGAGCCGGGAGCCGGTCGGGACGCCACGGCGGAGGACGACTCCGGACGGACGGGCGGTGACGCGGGCGGGGCCGCCCGGCGGAGGCAGTCGATGAGCGGAACCGAAGCGGGCGAGGGGGACGGCAGCCCCGGCGTCCGCGAGGCGCCGGACCAGCGGACCCTGGACGGCGCCGAGACGACGGGGACGCCGGACGGCCTCGAGCGACTGCCCGCGATGACGGTGCTGGGGCAGTTCGACGACACCTACCTCGTCGCGGAGACGGCCGACGGGCTCCTCCTCGTCGACCAGCATGCCGCCGACGAGCGGGTCAACTACGAGCGGCTTCGCGAGGCGTTCGCGGACGACGTGACAACCCAGGCGCTGGCGGAGCCGGTCGAGCTGTCGGTGACGGCCCGGGAGGCGGCGCTCTGTGAGGAGTACGGCGGTGCGCTGGCCCGGCTCGGCTTCCACGTCCGGCGGCCCGACGAGCGGACCGTCGCGGTGACGACGGTGCCGGCGCTGCTCGCGGAGTCGGACGTCGACGCGCCGGCGCTGGCCCGCGACCTCCTCGGGGAGTTCGTCGACGGCGACCCCGGGGGGACCGTCGAGAGCGTCGTCGACGAGCTCCTGGGCGACCTGGCGTGTCACCCCGCCGTCACCGGCAACACGTCGCTCCGGGAGGGGACGGTCACCGAGCTGCTGGCGGCGCTGGACGACTGCGAGAACCCCTACGCCTGCCCGCACGGTCGGCCGACGCTCATCGAGCTCTCGCGCGAGGAGATCGCCGAGCGCTTCGAGCGGGACTACCCGGGCCACGGCGGCCGCCGGGAGTGACCCCGGCGAGGGCGGCGCCAGGCGGCGCCGGGCGGCCGACCTCGGGAAACGAGTCGCCCGGCGAATTGAAGCGGCTGGGGCGTGAGCGGCTCGAGACGGCGGACGTCCTGGCGGTCGACGTCGAGGGGGCGGCGTGCAACGCGGCGGTGGCGGCCGCCCGGCTCGGCGCCGAGGCGGCGTGGCTCTCGCGGCTCCCGGACGACCCGCTCGGGCGGCGGGTCGCGAGCGAACTCCGGGGACAGGACGTGGAGGTCGTGGCACGGTTCGGCGAGGGGCGACAGGGGCTCGCGTTCTTCGAGCGGGGGTCGACGCCGCGCGGGGACGGCCGCGTCGACGACCGGGCGAACGCGGCCGTCGAGGCGCTGTCCTTCGACGCGCTGCCGTCGGAGCCGGTCGAGACGGCCGACGTCGCCTACGTGGCCGGAGAGACGCCGGCCGCCGCGACGGGGCTGGCGGAGTCGACCGCGAAGTTCCTGAAGACGGCGGGCGAGGGCGGGGCGACGACCGCCCTCGGGCTGCTCGACCCCGGGGGCGTGGCGGACGAGGCCGCCCAGGACGCCATCGCGGGGCTGCTGCCGGCGGTCGACGTGCTGGTGGCGACGGCCGGCGCCGTCGAGGCGGTCTTCGGCCGGAGCGGCGAGCCGACGCGGATCGCACACGTGCTGGCCTCGAACCACGGCTTCGAGACGGTCGCCCTGCTGCGGGACGTCGACGCGGCGGCGTGGCACGACTCGACCGTCCACGAGCTCGCGCTCCCGGACGTGGAGACGGTCGACGTGACGGGCGCCGTCGACGCCTTCGCCGGGGCGTTCCTGGCCGGGGTCGTCGGGAGCGACGTCCAGACGGCCCTCCGGGGAGCCGTCGCCGCCGACGCGCTGGTGCGGACGACGCCGCGGTCGCTGCCGGTCTTCACCCGGGCGGAGCTGGAGACGGTCGCCGAGACGCTCGAACGGCCCTGACGGGCGGTCAGCGGACGGTCAGCCAGCCGTCGATGACGTCCTCGACGAGCGCCTCGCGGACGGTCCGGGGGGCGGCGTCGTCGCCGAGCGTGACCCAGCGGATGCGGGCTCCCTGGATGGCCGCGAGCAGGTGGGCCGCCGTGCGCGCGGCGTCGACGTTCCGGAAGGAGCCGTCGTCGATTCCCCGCTCGATGACCGCAGCGACCGTGGCGTGGACCCGGGCGTCGTTCTCCGCCAGCTGGTCCCGGAAGGCCTCGTTGTGGGGCGCCTGCGCCCGGAGCTCCAGCAGCGCCGTGTGGAAGGCGCGGTGCTCCTCGAGGCTCCGCTCGTCGCCGAAGAGGAACAGGTCGACGAGGTCGACGAGCTGGTCGCGAGGGGCCTCGGGGCCGGCGCTGGAGACGCGCTCCTCGAACCGGTCGAGCAGGTGCGCGAGCAGCTCGACCAGCAGGTCCTCCTTCGTGTCGAAGTGGTAGTGCAGAAGCGACGTGCTGCAGTCGCACTCGTCGGCGATGTCCTGCATCGTCAGCGACGCGTAGCCCCGGTCGCAGAGCGTCCTGTGGGTGCCGTCCATGATGCGCTCGCGGGTCTCCGCAGCCATTTGTTGACTGACTAGTCAGTTAGGCTTTTTAATCGTTGCGGGTTTCGCCGGCGAGACGGCAGCTGCGCCGGGAAGGCCGGCGTGATATCCTGTCGCATATCCGGCCACGAAATTTATGTCGCGAGATGGCCGACGGAACGACATGCGGCTCGGAGCAGCCGTGTCGGCGCTGGTGCTGGTCGTATCGGCTGTCGGAGCGGCGGTTGCGTCCGCTGCGAGCAGGACGCCGGAGGCGGCCTCGACGCCGCGCCATTTTCAATAGCGTATCGTCCGTAAACAATAATACCTAAGTAACAAACAGGTCAACTAATTAACGCGTATGCACATCAGAGCGATTGTCCTCGCAGGACTGCTGGTCTGTTCCGTGGTCGGCGCCGCAGCGGCGCCCGCGGCGACACAGCAGGCGGAAGGCGAGGCCTACAGCGGCACGTTCGTACAGTTCCAGACGCAGGAGAATGCGGTCTCGGAGTACGCCGTCGACGGGTCGGTCGTCGTCGAGAGCGTGACGGCCCAGTCCGCCAGCGAGACCGACGGCGGGCTCGGCGTCGACGCCGGCGCCGGCTCGAGCACGGTCATCGACGGCTCGGCGGTCCAGGTCGACAGCCGGGCCGACGCCCGGGCCTCGGTGGCCTTCGAGAGCGGCGCGGAGATGGAGGCCACCGACAACCAGCGTGGCGTCGTCCGGGTCACCGCCCGCGACGGCGCCCAGGTCGTCCAGGCCAACGCCAGCGGTGACGCCCGGGCCGAGGGCGACAAGCGCGTCGTCGTCTCCGGCGACGACGGTGCCCAGGGTGCGTTCATCGTCGTCGGCGAGGGCAACGTGACGGCCGACGGGGACGGCCAGGTGACCGCCAGCGTCGAGGAGGGCAGCCAGCTGGTCTACCGGCAGTACAACGGGGAGCGAACCGAGGAGGACGAGACCCAAGAGCGGCTCATTCAGAACGGCACCGCGACCGCCGAGGTCTACGTCCACGGCGCCGCCGAGAGCGGCAGCGACGCCGAGGGGCAGGCAACGAGCGTCGTCGAGTACGGCCAGGACACCACCGTCGAGGTCCGGGAACGCAGCGAGAGCCAGGTCAACATGACCGTCGAGCGGACCGAGAGCCAGGGGACGGTCCTCATCACGACCGTCTCCGAGTCCGCGGTCCAGAACGCCGAGACCCTCGAGGTGTACGTCGACGGCGAGGCGGCCGCCCAGGCCGACTCCTACAGCGAGGTCCGGGCGGCCACCCAGGACGGTGACCGGTCGCGCTACCTGGTCCGCCAGGATTCCAGCGCCGAGGCGTCCACCGACGTCGTCGTCCGATGGACGACGGCGGCGAGATGACGGCGACCGAGGACAGCTCGACGGGCGACGACGACGGCGGTGACGGCAGCGACGGTGACGGTGCCGGCTTCGGCGTCGTCGCCGCGCTCGTTGCGCTGGCGGCCGCCCTTCTGGCGGTCCGCAGCCGTCCCTGACCGTCGTCGGGCAAGGACAGTCGATACTCTTTAAGACGATTCGAACGGGACGCCGGCAGCGGTAGCGACGGCCCGTGCCCGGTGGGGGTGGGGTCACCCTCCCGTCCACTCGCTGGCGACGCAACGGGCACGCCGACGGCCGTGCCCGCCGTCGAGTTGCCCGGCACCGACCGGAGCGATTAGACCACCCGTAATTAAGTGCTGGCGAACGGAGTGACGCGTATGTTCCGTGCATCCAAGCTGCTCGTCGTCGTGATGCTCGTCGTGTGGTCGCTGGCAGCCACGCCTGCGGGCGTCGCGGCGACGCAGTCGCAGACGACGCTCACCGTGACGGTCGTCGACTCGAACGGCGACCCCGTCGCGGGCGCGAACATCACCGCCACCTGGGACGGTGAGAGCAACACGAAGGAGACCGCGGCCAACGGGCGCGCCTTCATGGACGTCGAGGAGGGCGCCGACGTCGAGCTCAACGTGACCGCAGACGACTACGTCCGGAACCACCCGTTCGAGGTCGAGGACGCCTCCGAGGAGGAGGTGACCGTCGACGTGGCGCGGAAGGGTCGCTCGACCGTCGTCGTCCGTGACGCGCAGGGCGAGCCGCTCGAGGACGCGACCGTCGAGTTCCAGGACCGGTTCCGGACCGCCGTCGAGGGCGAGACCGACGAGAACGGCCGGTACGAGACCGGCACCGTCGAGCGGGGGGAGTACCAGGTCACCGCCGTCAAGCCGGGCTACCTGCAGGAGGAGGCCGATGTGACGGTCCGGAGCAGCAGCCAGCAGGAGTTCGAGCTCGAGCGTGGCTCCGCCCAGCTCGAGGTGACCGTCGTCGACGACCACTTCGAAGAGCCACAGCGCCTCGAGGAGGCCCGCGTCAGGGTCGAGGACGACCAGGGTGAGGTCGCGAACGTGCGCGCCTCCGGCGGGACGGCCTCGCTCAGCGTCGACGTCAACAACCTCTACACGGTCGCCGTCGAGAAGGACGGCTACGTCACGTCGGACGAGAACGTCAGGATTCACGAGAGCGACCGCTCGGTCCGTATCGCGACACAGCGGGTGCCGACGCTGACGGTCGAGCCGCAGAACCGCCGCGTCGTCGTCGGCGAGAGCACGACGGTCACGGTCGTCAACGCCTACGACGAGCCCGTCGCCGGCGCCGAGATAATCAAGAACAACCGGACCGTCGGCGAGACGAACGACGACGGCGAGTTCACCGCCACAATCGAGTCGACCGGTAACCAGGGTATCCGTGCGAGCCAGGGCGACCTCGAGTCCGAGGTCGTCGCCATAGAGGGCGTCGAACCGGCCGAGGACGAACCGACCCCGAGTCCGACGCCGACCGAGACCGACGGCGACGGCGCCGGCCTCGGCGCCGTCGTCGCGCTCGTCGCGCTCCTCGGGGCGGCGCGTCTGGCCCGCCGGCGCTGACGCACCGGGGCGTTTACCTCGGCGCCGCCGGAAGCCACCGCATGGCCGGGGGGACGCCGAGGACGCCGGGGTCCGTGCGACCGTCAGGCGGTTTCTCGCGCTCGAGCGGGACGTGCTCGTGCTCTCCGTGGCGATGTTCGCGTTCAGCCTCGGCTTCCGGATGACGAGCCGGTACGTCCCCCGGTACATGTCGGTGCTGGGCGCCGGCGCGGTCGCGACCGGGCTGTTCGGGACGTTCGGCAACCTCATCGCGGCCGTGTACCCCATCCGGGCGGCGCCGTCTCTCCGGAGGCGGCGTTCACCGCGGCGACGGCCGTCGGGCTGGTCGGGGTGGCGGTGGTTCTCCTCTTCGGCGAGGGGTTCGAGGCGGCCGTCGCGGGCTAGGCCGCCCGGTACTCGCCGTGTTTGACGCCGAGGCCGAACGCCAGCAGCCCGAAGGCCAGCATCGAGGGCGCGACCATCATCAGCGTCGTCTGGAGCGTCATCATGCCGCCGGCGACGAGCCCCGCGACGCCCACGACGACCACCGCGAGCAGTATACCGAGCGCGACCGGGAGGTTGAATTCCATATCCGAGTTTTGGCGTCTTGGCGACATAATAGCCCCGTCTCCGGCAGGGCCGTGCCCGGCGGTCAGGGGAACCGGACCGTCTCCGTCGCGGGGTCGACCTCGACACGGGCGCCGAGCGGCAGCGGCGCGACCGGCGTCGTATGGCCCCAGTCGAGCCCGAGCACGACCGGCGCCTCGGGGGCGTAGCGGCCGACCGTCTCGACCACCGTGGCGTAGAGGCGCTCGCGGTAGGCCTCGCGCTGTTCGCGGGGCGGCTCCTCGAGGAAGCTCCGGGTCGGCGGCCGCCCCAGCAGGACGGCGCCGAACCGGGAGAGCAGCCCGCGCTCGCCGAGGCACATCAGCGTCCCGGCGACCGCCTCGGGCTCCGGCAGGTCCTCGGCGGTCTCGAGACACAGCACCGCGCCGTCGAGCGCCCCGGCGGACGGCAGGTACCGGTCTGCGGCCAGGTGCCACTCGACGATGGCCCTCGACCCGCCCCAGAGCCGGCCCTCGACGGCTGCGTCGCCGCCCGCCCACCGCGGGCCGGGATTGGGCTCGTAGGCCGGCGGCGACCCCATCTGCGAGGGGTCCGTCCACCACGTCGAGGGCTCGTCGGTCCACTCGTCGCCGGCCGCCAGCTCGCCGAGGGAGTCCTCGAAGAACGCCCGCCGGCAGTAGCGCTCGGTGTAGTCGGGCAGCTCGCCGGGCACCGCGAGCTCGTTCATCAGCTGGGCGCCGTTGTAGGAGACGACGCCGGCCCGCCAGAGGAACAGCCCGAGGTTGGTGTTGTCGCTCATGCCGAAGAAGCGCGTGGGGTTCGACCGGAGGACGTCGGCGTCGAGGTGCTTCAGGACGCGGAGCTGGTCGTGGCCGCCGATGGTCGCGACGACGCCACGGATTTCGGGGTCGCGGAACGCGGCGTGGACGTCCGCAGCCCGTGCCCGCGGGCTGTCGGCGAGGAACTCGTCGCGCTGGCGGGCGGTCGGGTAGACGACGGGCTCGAGGTCGAAGACCTCCCGGAGCCGTTCGAGACCCAGCTCGAAGACGTGCGGGGCGTCGTGGGCGCCGCCGCTGGAGGGTGCGACGACGGCGACGCGGTCGCCGGGCGACAGCGGCGGTGGCGTTCGGAACTCCATACCGTCGCGTCGGCCGAGGCGGACAAAAGCGTTGGTCCGGGCCACCCTCCCCCCGTGTGCGTGCGTACCCACTACTCGGTAGTAACCGTGTAGACGAAAGAGCGTTTCCGCGCCGGGGACTGTCACTCGATTAATCCTCACGTCCGATCCGGTAAAATTGTACACGATTCATACGGTACAAGACCGAACGGCTGTACGCTATGCCGCCCGATTCACCGCACGCGGGAGAACAGCACATCTCGATGAATAAAGAGACGATTCGGAGGTGGGCCGACAGACACGAAGCGGTGCCGGTGCGGGGGAGCTCTGACGGACACCTGGACCTCGTTCACGAGGCCAGGGTCGGCGCCGAGCACGAGCGACTCGGCTGGGATACGTTCTACGACGAACTCGACTCCGAGAACCACGCCGTCTCCTACCGACTGGACGGTCGCGAGGCCTCCTTCGAGGTGATGACACACGAACGGGCGGTCTCTCGAAGCGACGTCGAGGACGAGCGGATCCGGACCCGGCTGGTCGAGGGCGAAACCGTGACGAGCACGGTCCGGGAGACGAGCGCCGCCGGGACGGGCATCATCAAGGAGGCCACCGTCGAGAGCGAACTCGTCGGCCGAGAGATCGTCCGCGAGGAACTGATCGAGGTTGACCTCGTGGAACGGACGTGTACGGAGTTCAGTATCGTCTCGACCGACGAGTTCGTGGACGCCGAGACGTTCGACCACGACCGCTACTTCGCCCAGCTCGAGGCGTCGAGAGACGAGAGCACCCGGTCGGCCGGCGGCGAGTCGAGCGTCGAACCGTCGCTCCCGTACACCACGGAGGACGACTACAAGATACGGATCGACGTCAGGGAGGTCTGGAAGCCCTCCCGCGAGGTCACCGAACGGTTCACAGTCGAGAGCCGTATCACCGGGACGGACGTCGCGGCGGCCGAGACGCTCGAGGATCACGGCGTCGAGGTCAACGGACTCCAGCGGTCCATCGTCGAACAGGGGGTGCTCGACGTCGAACACGAACCCGACGAAGTGATGAGCGACTTCGAAGTCGAGTCCGAACTCGACGAGAGCGACCGGGTTTACACCCACTTCACGCGCACGAGCGTCGTCGAAGACGAGGTCGTCAATCAGGTCCGGAGCTACGCCGACATCGTCCGCGCGGACCTCACGGAGATGGAGACGGATCTCACGGTCGCGGACCACGTCGTCGGCGAGGAGGCCGACGAGGCGGAGGGGGTCGGGCCCGGAGACACCTCCCTCACGAGCGCCCAGCGTCGGTGAGGATGCCGCCGGCGCCGCGAGAGACGAGGACAGGGCAGTCGAAGACACCATCGTCGGCGGCCAGACTGCCTCCATCGACCCCCGTTCGAGCGTCACTGGACACGTCACGTCGTTCGCCTAACTGACCGAGAAGCCGCCGTCGACGACGAGCCCGTGGCCGGTGACGAACGAGGCCTCCTCGGAGAGCAGAAACGAGATGGCGTCGGCGACCTCCTCGGGTTCGCCGAGCCGCTTCAGCGGGTACTGCTTTGCGGCCTGTTCCTTTGCGGCCTCGGGGTCGTCCTTCGACTCGAAGTACTGGTTGCCGAGCGGCGTCTCGATGAACCCCGGACAGACCGCGTTCGCGCGGACGCCGTCGCGGCCGGCCTCGGCGGCGACCGCCCGCGTGAAGTTCAGCACGGCGCCCTTGGTCAGCGAGTAGACCGACTGGCGGGCCATCCCGAGGAACGAGGCCAGCGAGCCGACGTTGACGATGGCGCCCGAGCCCTGCTCCTTGAGGTGCGGCAGCGTCGTCTGGCAGCCGTTCCAGACGCCCCGCAGGTTCACGTCGACGACGTACTCGAAGGTCGTGTCGGTGACGTTCTCGACGGTCGCCGGCGGGTGGCCGACGCCGGCGTTGTTGACCACGCAGTCGAGCCCGTCCTCCTCGACGGTCGTCTCGACGACCGCGTCGAACTCCTCGGCGTCGGTGACGTCGAGGTGGTGGAAGACAGCGTCGCCGCCGGCCTCCTCGATGGCGGCGACGGTCTCCTCGCCGCCCGCGTCGTTGATGTCCGTCGCGACGACGAAACCGCCCTGCTCGGCGACGCTGAGCGCCGTCGCCCGCCCGATTCCGGAGCCGGCGCCGGTGATGAACACCGTATCGTTCTCGAATCGCATAACCGAACGATGGTAGGACAGGGTATAAAATCCCGCTAACGACAGGTCGCGGAGCGGGGCTGGCTGGCCTCGCCCGGCCGAAGGACGGGCTTTTGCCGCTCGACGTGTTCGGTGGGGTATGGACGCGTACATCGATGGCGTTCGCGTCGCCGAGACGCCGTCGGGGCTGGCGGCGGTCGTGACCCTCGGCGTCGAGGCGGCCGACGACGTGCTCCCCATCTTCATCGGCGTCGAGGAGGCAACGAGCATCGCCCGCGGCCTCGACGCCGAGGATATCGGCCGGCCGCTGACCCACGACCTCCTCCTCGACGTGATGGAGGAGCTCGGCGGCCGGGTCGAGCAGGTCGTCGTCGCCGACCTCGAGGACGACACCTACGTCGCGGACCTCCACGTCGACACTCCGCGTGCGGACGCCGTCGTCGACGCCCGGCCCAGCGACTCGCTGGCGCTGGCCGCGCGGACGAACGCCGACATCGAGATCGAGCCGGCGGTGTTCGAGGCCGGGAGCGAACCGCCCGGCGAGTACGACGAGCTCGACGACATCCGGGAGCTGATGGTGTAGATGAGCGACGAGGACGTCGACGAAATCCTCTCGGAGCTGTTCGCCGTCATCGAATCGCGGAAGGCCGAACTGCCGGAGGACTCCTACACGGCCTCGCTCTTCACCCACGAGAAGGGGGAGAACGCCGTCCTCGAGAAGCTGGGCGAGGAGACCACCGAGCTCCTCCTGGCGGCGAAGGACGGCGACGACGACGAGCTCGCACACGAGGCCGCCGACATCGTCTACCACCTGCTGGTGCTGCTGTCGATGAAGGAGATGGAACTCGCGGACCTGCGG
>PXQM01000036.1 GCA_003021325.1 Halobacteriales archaeon QH_10_70_21 | reverse complement strand
AACTGGACGTCGGCATCCCCACGCCCGAAAAGCAGTTCGAGCTGTCCATCGACGGCTACCGCGCCCACGAGGACGACATCATCGGCACCAAGGGGATGGGGCTGTACCAGCTGTTCGACACGGTCAACCCCGAGCGGCTGCTGGGGGCGTCGGGCGCCATCGGGGTCGGGAAGTGCGCCATCGAGCGGGCGGTCGACTACGCCAACGAGCGGGAGGTGTTCGACCAGCCCATCGGGGCCCACCAGGGCGTCCAGCACCCGATCGCGGACTCGTGGGCGAAGCTGCAGTCGGCGGGGCTGCTCACCCGGAAGGCCGCCTGGATGGTCGACAACGAGCCGGACCCGAAGAAGACCGCCGAGGTCTCGAACATGGCGAAGCTCCGGGCGACCGAGGTGGGCCACGAGGCCACCGACGTGGCGCTGCAGACCCACGGCGGCAACGGCTTCTCGCGGGAGTACACCGTCATCGAGATGTGGAAGGGCTCGCGGCTGGGCAAGGTCGCGCCCGGCTCGACGGAGATGATGCGCAACCACGTCGCCGAGCACACCCTGGGCCTGCCGCGGTCGTACTGACGCGGCGCCGGTGGTCGGCGGCCGGCGTCGCTACTCGCACTGGATGGACCCCGGTCCCGTAATGGTGATGACCCGCCGGCAGTTGGTGACTGGCTCCGTGTGCTCGAGCCGTTCCTCGAAGACGCGCCAGCTCCCGTCCGCTGTCCGCAGGTCGACGACGGTGTCGTGGCGCCGGCGCGTCTCGAACTCGGGGTGTCCGACGACGAACACGTCGCGGACCGACGCCCGGGTCTCCGTCCGCTCGAGGACCGTCCGCTCCTCGCCGATGTACTGTAGCGACGGGTCGGGCTCCGAAGGGCGAGCGAGCGCGTCCTCCGGCCAGGACTCCGGCTGGGTGGCGTCCGGGTGCCACAGGGAGTGGAACGCATCGGCGTCGTCGGTCGTCCACGCGGTGCGCCACGCCTCGACGACCGCCTCGGGTCCGTCTTCGACGAACCGTTCGACTGCGTACGTGCCGAGCACCATCGCGCCGAGCACGCCGCCGGCAGCGGTGAGCGCCTTGCGCCGGGTCGTCCCGTCCTGACTCGGGGGCTCCGTCGCGGGCGCGGGCGCGCTCTCCTCGCGGTCCCGTGCCGGAGCCGCCGTCGGGCCGCTGGCGCGGGTCCCCTGCGAGAGCGCCTCGTGGATGGACTGCCCGCACTCGGAACAGGTCGCGTCCCCCGGCGCGACGTGGTGCCCGCAGGCCGGACAGTACGGCATTATGTGACACAGAGCCCCCCGGCACAAACCTCTGTCGGGCGGCGACGACCGCTACGCTTAAACGGTCCACAGCGCTACGTCCGGGTGGCGCCAAGGTGGCAGAGTCTGGCCTTACGCGGCGGCCTGCAGAGCCGCTATACGCCGGTTCAAATCCGGCCCTTGGCTCTCACACGTTACCCTGAAGCCCAAGACGACCTTGCCTTGGGTCTTCTCGAATTTTCACAGCCATATTTACAGATGTTGATAGGACCCCCCGGTCAGCACTCGCTGTGACTGGCGCGAGCGGATTCCACTTTAGAAATTCCGCCCATTGCCAGGTACGTACCCATGGACGTCCGTTGTACGTTCGTGGGTATATAGGCGATTATATACTCACGTATAGTATCGCAACTATTTCATGACCGTCGGTACTTCTGATTAAGCGGGTGAGCCCCAGGAAGAACGGCGGTCACCTCCTCCGGGTCGGCGTCCGTTCAGTACGCAGGCAGGTCCCTACCGCTGGTTCACAACCGCAGGCTCGGGGAGCGGCTGAACGACGTATCGCACGCCCTGGTGACGACGACATCCGCCGGTCCGAGGACAGCGAGGCGTGGCTCCGGTCGAGAGCCGGCGGACCAGGGTGCAGCGACCGCCCGGCGAACAACGTTTATACCAGCCGGCGCGAAGGGACGCCACGATGGGACGCGGCGACGACTGGTTCACCGAGGCCGGCGCGACGGGGAAGCTACCGATCAGGCGTCGCGGCGACGACTGGTACGTCGCCGTCAGCACCGGCGTCGGAGAAACGGTCTGTGTCGTCCCGGACTCGGTCCCGATAGACCCCCAGCGGACCGAACAGATGATCGACGTGTCGGTCTCGAAGTTCCGCCGCAGCACCGGCGACGGGCCGAACTTCCTGTGGGTGGAGCCGAACGAGGCGGGGGACGGAGGCGGGTCGAACGGGGAGGACGCGGACGGAAACGAGGAGTGGGACCTCGAGGACTTCTATGGCTCCGGCGAGTACGTCGACGTGGTGGCGACGGTCGACGCCATCCACTGGGTTCGGGAGGGCGACCCGGGAACGCCGAAGCTGAAGGGGGAGTTGACCGACGATTCGCTGGTGGTCGAGACCGTGTACTTCGTGGTCTCCGGCGGCGCCTCGCACCCGTTCTTCGAGGAGGGCGACCGGTACCGGTTCGAGAAGGTCAAGGACCACCACTACAGGGAGCGCGACGAGGTGCAGGTCATGATAACGGACGACACGACGGTCTCGACGGTCGAGTGAACGGACGCCGGGGCACGAGCGCTGGTCGGCTCCGGCCGCTCGCCGCGACGACCGACCGGCTACGCGACTCCGGAGCCGACGGCGTTCAGCAGCTCCACGAGCTCGGATCTGGTCGCGTTGCCCGCCCTGACAGCGTCGTCGGGCCGGCGGTGGCGGGCCGAGACCGTCTCGACCGCCGCGGTCGGCGGGTAGCCGTGGGCGTGGACGAGCCACCCGGCGAGGGTCTGTCCCGTCCGGCCGATACCGGCCCTGCAGTGGACGACCACCGGGGCGGCGTCGTCGACCGCCCGCTCGAGGAATGGGATGACCTCGTTGGCGAGCGTCGCCTCGGCCATCAGGGTGTGGTCGGCCACCGGGACGTGGCTGACGTTTGCCTCGCCGAAGGCAGCCCGGTAGTCGTCGAGGAGGCCGTCGTACTCGGCTACCTGCGCGTCGGACAGGAGACAGCAGACCCGCTCGATGCCCTCGGCCCGCATGAACTCGACCCACCCGTCGACGGTCCGGGCGGCGGGGTCCCAGCCGGGACCGCAGGCCCCGTGGACGTGCTCCTCCTCCGGCGCGGCCGTGGCGAGGCGACACGCTGGCATCGATAGCCCGTTACGACCGGAGCCACTTGAGGCACACTCCGGCGGAGCGGGCGCCGACGGTCCCGCGTGGGGCCGCGCGTCGCTCGCGCGTGCTGTGCGGCGGGACGAGATGCGCCGGCGGCCCCGCCGGAAGAAAGTTGTCCCGTCGGCCCGGCACCCCGGCTATGGTCTCGACCGACGCCGCGACGGGAGCGCTGCTCGGGCTGGCGTGCGGGGACGCGCTGGGCCGGCCCGTGGCGTTCCGTTCCGCCGACAGCATCACCGACGCCCACGGGCGGGTCACGGAGATGCTCGCTGACGGCACCCACGGCCAGCCGGCGGGAACGGTGACCGACGACACCGAGATGGCGCTGTGCATCGCCCGGAGCCTCGTCGAGAACGGGGCCTTCGACGGCCAGGACATCGCCCGGCGGTTCCACGAGTGGTACGAGGGCGGCCCGTTCGACGTCGGGCTGATGACCGCCGACGCGCTCCGGCAGTACGGTCAGGGGGCGTCCTGGCGGGACGCGGGGCGGACGGTCTGGCAGCATCGCGACGAGGGGAAGAACGCCGGAAACAGCAGCGTGATGCGGTCGGCGCCGTATGCCGTCGCCTTCGCGGACGACCTCGACGCCCTCGAGCGGGCCAGCCGGCTGTCCTCGCGGACAACGCACTACGACCCGCGCTGTGCCTACGGCTGTGTCGTTCTGAACGCCACCATCGCCGGCTTCCTGCGCGACGCGGACGCGCCGCTGGAGGCCGCGCTGGCCCGCGTCGAGGACGAGGCGCCCGCGGAACTGGTGGAGGCGCTCCGGGTGGTCCCGGACCGCGTCGACGACGCACAGCTCCGGTCTACCGGCTACGTCGTCCACACGCTGCAGACGGCGCTCCACGACGCGCTGACCGCCGAAAGCGCCGAGGAAGCGGTCGTGACGGCGGTCAACCGTGGCGGCGACACGGACACGGTCGGCGCCGTCGCGGGCGCGGTCGCCGGGGCGCGCTTCGGGGCCGACGCGCTCCCGGCCCGGTGGCTCCAGACGGTCGACTACCGGCAGGACCTCGAACTCCTGGCGCGGGCGCTCGCGACGACCGACATCGAGCCCCCGGCCTGATACGGATTGTTGTAACGATTCACCGGTCGTCGCCGACCCGCACTGGCGACGACCGGTCACAGACTACAACAATCCGTATGACCGGCTACGCCTCGACCCGGTCCCAGAGCCCGGGCAGCTCCTCTATTCGCGCCCAGCCGTCGGCCTCGTCGATGTCCGCCTCGACGACGGTGAGCTCCTCGAAGTAGTCGTCGAGGACCGCCGACCGCTCCATCGCCAGCGGCGGCGTGCAGTAGTCCTCCTCGACCCAGAC
Source organism: Halobacteriales archaeon QH_10_70_21 (assembly GCA_003021325.1). The sequence goes on along the minus strand of PXQM01000036.1, from coordinate 4,112 downwards.
GGCCTCGCCGGTCGCCGGGTCGAAGCGCGCCCGCTCGAGCGACGCCGTCATCGCGGCGCCGAACGGCTCCATCGACTCGATCTCGCCACGCTCCAGCCGCTCGCGGAGCTCGGGCAGGCGGTCCAGTCTCGGCTCCGCACGGACGAACCGGTACGCCATAGCCGAACGCAGGGCCCGGACGATGATAAACTCGCGGCGCCCGGCCGGCGCTCCCGGCGACCGCAGCGTTTATATTAGTGTATTCTAATATTAAAACACGCTAAAATGAGCGAACCACGAATCGAGGACGACGGGGCCGACCCGACGGGAGAGGGGGCGGCCGACTGCTGCTCGGTCGGGCACTCGCTTTCGGACCGCGAGGTGACCGCCGACGTCCGGATGCTCGCCACGCTGGGCAACGACACGCGCTACGAGGCGCTGCGGCTCATCGCCGGCTCCGAGGACGGCGTCTGCGTCTGCGAACTGGAGCCGGCGCTCGGGGTGAGCCAGGGCGCGGTCAGCCAGGCGCTCTCCCGACTCTTCGGCAGCGGGCTGGTCGACCGGCGGAAGGAGGGCCGGTGGCGGTACTACACCGCGACGCCGCGGGCCGAGCGGCTCCTCGAGTCACTGGACGACATCCGGGGGACCGACGATGACGGATAGCGGGGCGGCGGCCGACGGACTCGACGCGCGGGCACAGCGCGACGCGGTCCGTGACCGCTACGCCGAGGCCGCAACGGCGACGGGGGGCTGTTGCGGCGACGACGACGCGACGGCCGGCACCGGCAACGACCGTGCGCGAAAGCTCGGCTACGCCGACGAGGACCTGGCGGCGGTCGACGCCGCCGACCTCCAGCTCGGCTGCGGCAACCCGACCGCCATCGCGGCCCTGACGCCCGGCGAGGACGTCCTCGATCTGGGCTCCGGCGGCGGGTTCGACTGCTTCCTCGCGGCCCGCGAGGTCGGCCCCGGGGGCCGGGTCGTCGGCGTCGACATGACGCCGGAGATGGTCGAGCGCGCCCGCGAGAACGCCGCCGGGAGCGACCTGGAGAACGTCGAGTTCCGGCTCGGCGAGATCGAGCACCTCCCGGTCGCGGACGCCTCCGTCGACGTCGTCATCTCCAACTGCGTGCTCAACCTCTCGCCGGACAAGCCGCAGGCCCTCGACGAGGCGTACCGCGCGCTCAGGCCCGGCGGTCGCCTGGCCGTCTCCGACGTCGTCCTGACCGCCGAGCTACCGCCGGAGGTCCGGGGCGACCCGTCGTCGGTGGCCGGCTGTATCGCCGGCGCGGCGACGGTCACCGACCTCGAGACGATGCTCTCGGAGACCGGCTTCGAGGACATCGCGGTCGAACCGAAGGCGGACAGCGAGCGGTTCATCCGCGAGTGGGACCCGGACCGGGACCTCAGCGACTGCGTCGTCTCGGCGGCCATCGAGGCGAGAAAGCCGTCCACGGAGGCCGGGTAGATGCACGGGCGTGACCCCCGTCGCTCCCGGCGGCGTCCCGACCCGACCTGGAGCGGCATCGTCGCGGCGTACGCCATCGTCGCCGCTGTGCCGCTGCTGCTGTGGGTTGCGACCCGGCCGGTGGTCGGTGCCACGGCCCTCGCGGCGGCCGGTGGGCTGGTCGTCGGCGCTCGCCGGCTGCTGCGGCTGCGTCGCTGTCTGAACGACTGCGGCGGGTTCGCCGTCGACCTCGTCGGGGACGTCCGCGTTCTCGTCACCCGGGAGGCGTGCGCCCCCGACTGCTGACGACCCATGACCAGGGACCCGATACGGCTCGAGCGGGCGACCGGCGACGACCTCGGTCGCGTCGAGGCACTGCTGGAGGAGAACGACCTCCCGTCCGACGACGTGCGGGACGGCCCGGCGAGCTTCTTTCTCGCACGGCGCGACGGGGCGGTGGTCGGCGTCGGCGGCCTCGAGCGGTACGGCCCGGACGGACTCCTCCGGTCGGTCGTCGTCCCGGAACCGCACCGAGGCGAGGGGTACGGGGCGGCGCTGTGTGACGCGCTGGCGGCTCGGGCGCGCGAGGGGGGAGTGACGACGCTGTACCTGCTGACGACGACCGCTGCGGCGTTCTTCGGCGCGCGCGGCTACGAGACGATTCCCCGCGAGGCGGCGCCGGACCCGATCCGGAGCACCAGCGAGTTCGCCGACCTCTGTCCGAGTTCGGCGAGGTGTATGCGGCGGGACCTCGGCTGACCGGCCCGTCGGCAGACGCGGGCGCGTCCGGCGGTCGTCGTCCGGGCCGCCGCGGTCAGCCGTGTTCGAGGTCGTAGAGCCGGCGGAAGACGAGCGTCGGGAACCGTGGTTCCAGGCGGCTCGGTGGGCGGCCGGCGCTGGCGTTGGCGGAGGTGGTCACCCGCTGGACGATGCCGCTCTCGGCGAGCTCGTAGAGGAACCGCTTGACGGTGCCGGCCGAGAGGTCGACGCCCCGCGTGTCGGTGATGGCCGCCGCGGCGGCGTCGACCGACTCCGTGTCGTCGTCGCCGAGGTCGATCAGCCGCCGGAGAACGAGCTGGCGGTTCACCGGCAGGGTGTGGACCCGCCCCAGCGGCGCCGAGGGCTGTGGCACCGCGTTCATCGCGTCGGTCAGGTCCCGCTCGCGGATGCGCTCGTAGCCGGCCATCTCGGCGAGGTCGGCGGCGCCGAAAAGCGCCGCCAGCGCGTCGTGGGCGTCGCCCTCGGCCCAGTCTGCCAGCCGGCGTATCTGCTCGTGGTCGATGGCGTCCCCTGCCAGCCCGTCCGAACTCCGGGTGGTCAGGAGGTCCGCCAGCGCGTGCCGCTCGTAGGGCGGCACCTCGATTCGCTCGGGCGGCCTGACCGCGGCGGCCACCTCGTCGGGTGGCGTCCGGCCGACCGCAACGCAGGCCGTCGAGTCCTCGACGGCCGCGAAGGCCTCCTGGACCGCCGCCAGGCCGAGGCCGTTTGGTTCGTCGACGTGGTCGACGGCGACGACGACGCTCCGGCTGAGCGGGCGGAGGTGCTGGACCAGCCGCGAGCGCATCGTCTCCGTGCCGACCCCCTGCTTGGGGACCGACTCCTCGAGGACGTCGTCGAGCACGGCGTGATAGAGGCCGAACGCCGAGTCCGCGCGCCGGATATCGACGTAGACGAACCGGGGGGCGTCGGTCGTCTGGGCGCGCGTCGAGGTGTGGATGACCGGCGCCGAGCCGGAGAGCAGCCGCGACGTGTGGGCGAAAAGCCCCATGAGGACGGCCGACTTCCCGGCGCCGGCCGGGCCCCAGACGTAGGCGTCGGTCGGCAACTGCCCCTCGAAGACCGGGTCGAGGTAGTCGAGCAGCCGTTCGAGGACCGGCCCGCGGCCGGTCGGCTCCTCGACGTGGGCGGCCGGGCTGACGGCCTCGTACTCGCGGATGACCTGCGAGCTCCCGCCCGAGTTCTGGCGCCGCCGGATGCGTTCCTTCAGGTCCATCGTGTCACCGTCGGGGCCTGCTGGACAGCGGTTGTTAGCACGATGGGGGATAAAACGCCCACGCTCCCGTGGACGACGGGGCGTTTCGACAGCGGGGGTGGAAGTTGGTGTCTGAACATGTGTGCACGACAGGTCCGTCTTCGACAGGTGCGATTCGCCCGGGCCGAAACGGGAGGTGGTCGTTAGAGGTAGCCGGCGCTCGGCAGGACGCCAGCTATGGCGAGGAGGCCGACGATGAGCATCGCGAGGGCGATGGCCATCGCCGGCGGGTCGACGTGGGTCCCGGAGTGGGAGTAGAAGAGCCGCTGGGTCAGCTCACCGAACAGGCCGCTGACGGCTCCGAACACGCCGGCCAGCAGGAGCGCGACGACGGCACCGGTCGTTCCGAGCGAATCGACCGGGAACACGCCGGCTGCGGACGGGTCCGCGAACGCCGCCGCCCCGACCACCGCGCCGACCGAACCCAGGAGGGTGATGTGGTGGGTGACGGGTATCTTCTCGACGCCCAGGTTCAGGAACAGCAGGCTGATCGCCGAGATGGCGTACCCGAGGAAGATGCTCCCGGTCTGCAGGTAGATGTAGCCGCCCAGGACGCCACCGGCCAGGCCGATGGTCGCGACCCCGGACCACTTGTACTGGTGGGGGAGCCACGGTTCCGTCGCCAGCCGTCCCTCGTGCTCCAGCGGGACCTCG